>DATFOL010000639.1:0-2805 GCA_035265545.1 Gemmatimonadaceae bacterium
TCAGCATCGCCGCGGCGGTGCAGAGCATGAACGCCGTCCCGCACACGAGCGCGGTGCGCGCCCGCTCGCGGGCAGCGCCCTCGTTGCCTTCGCCGACGGCGTTTCCCACGCGAACCGCCGCCGCCGCTCCAACGCCAAGTGGCACCATGAACGTGAGGCTCGCGAGGTTCAGTGCGATCTCGTGCGCGGCCATCTCGGGTGTGCCGAGCAGCCCCATGAGCAGCCCGATCGCGGCGAATATACCAAACTCCAACGTCTGCTGCAGGCCGATGGGAGCCCCGAGGCGCAGCATCCTGCCCAGCGGCGCGACCCGGCTCGCCTCGCGCCGCCAGGGCAGCAGCGCACCTCGCAGCGCGCTCCATCCACCGGCCAGCAGCAGAAGCGTCATCACCCAGCGGCTCGCGACCGTCGCCCACGCGCTGCCAGCGACGCCCATGGCCTCCGCGCCGAGGTGGCCGAAGACGAGTACCCAGTTCAACACGACGTTCACGACGTTGCCGACAACCACCACCGCCACGACCGCTCGCACCCGGTGGAGTGCCTGAAGGCTCTGGCGCAGTACCACGAACGTGAGGAACGGCATCAACCCGGCGATCGAGATCTGGACGTAGCTGGACGCGAGCACCACCAAGTCGGGGGGCTGCCGGAACAGCTCCAGCATCTGTCGCACGGGCCAGAGCACGAGCGCCGTGGGAACGACCAGCACCATGGCGAGAATCAGCCCGCGCTGAACGCCGAGAGCGATGCGCTCTCCATCGCGTGCGCCGGCGGCCTGTGCGACGAGCGGATCGAGCACCATGAGCGTGCCCGAAGCGGCGACGCTGACCGTGAAGAAGTACAGGTTGCCCAGCGCCACTGCCGCCAGTGCCTCGGCCGATACGCGACCAACCATCACCGTGTCGACGACACCCATCAGCATGATGCCCACCTGGGCGAGCACGATGGGAAGCGCAAGGCGGGCAGTGGCGGCGAGCTCGGTTCGACCGGGAAAGCGCATCGTGCGGGTTCGGGGATGGATCGGAACGACGGTGCAGGCCACTAACTTATGCGCATGCGCTCCCTCGCTTCGGCGACGCTTGCCGCCGCGCTCGTCGCTCTCGCGTTCGTGCCAGCGCGCGCGCAGCAGGAGGGACACGCCGCGATGGCAACCGACAGCTCCGATGGCGCGCACGTCCGCCACTGGCACGTGATGGTGCAGGCGATCCCCGTCGTGACGCACGCGGCGAGCACCGTCGAGGGAGCGGACCTGACCGAGGGGTACCTCAGCCAGGCCGCGGCGATGGGGGGTGCGGAGCTGCTCGGCGGAGACCTTCGCCTTCAGGCGACGTTGAACGCCGAGGGACTGACGATGAAACGCGGAGAGCTCTCCACCGGCGCATTCGGCGAGGGCTACGTGGATCGGCGGCACCCACACACCTACCTGCACGAGGTCGTGGCGTCGGGCTTGGGCGCACTTGGCCCGCTGTCGTACTCGGTGAGCGTGGGACGCGGGTTCGCGGCGTTCGGCACCGATGACCCGATGGTGCGACCATTCGAGAAATATCCGATCAACCATCACCTGGCTCAGATCCTAGAGCGCGGGATCGTGACGGGGGCCGTTCGGGTGGGACCGGCCATCCTCGACGCGAGCCTGTTCGGCGGCGAGGAGCCCACGTCGCCCAGCTCGTTGCCGATGAGAAGCCGGTTTGGCGACTCCTGGTCCGTGCGCGGCACCGTGGTAACCCTCCGGGGGCTCGAGGTACAGGCCAGCTACGCCCGTGTCGCGTCACCGGAGCATGCGAGCGGCGTGGGGCTCGACCAGTGGAAACGAAGCGTCTCCGCGCGCTACATCTCTCCGGGCGGTGCGCACTACGTACTGAGCGAATGGGCACGCACCATCGAGCGCGACGACGTGCGGGCGGTAGACGTATTCGGCTACGAATCGGCGCTCATCGAGGGCGCAATGATGATCGGACCTCTGGGGCTGGCGGCGCGCCTGGAGCAGACGTCCCGCCCGGAGGAGGAACGAGACGTCGACCCGTTTCGAACGCCGCGCCCCGCGTCGGACCTCGCGATCCTCGGGATCACCCGATGGCGCACGGCGACGATGGCATTGAGCTTTCCTTCAGCGATCCCCGGGCCCATTGCGGGGTATCCCTTCGTGGAGGTCGCGCGACTGGCCGCGACCAGCCGGGACGTACGTAGCCTGTTCCAGCCGCGATCATTCTACGGTGGGACGTCGTCGCCGTGGATGCTCACGGCCGGGGTGCGGCTCCGATACGGTCCGGCACATGCGCGTATGGGGCGCTACGGCGTGGCGCTCATCCCGGGGCCGGTGATCCGGGCGCTGGCCCCGCCGGGTCTGGACAGCAAGACCGTTCACGACCACTGACGATCGTGCTTCAGACCTTTGACCGGTCACCTTCCCACCATTCGCGCTTCCTCTCTCTGATGAGACGCAACCTCCTGCGGTGCCCCGCCGGCACACTGGCGACGACGCTTCTGCTCATGTTCGGTGCAGCGTGCGGCAGCGACTCGCCGGCGACGACCGAGCCGATCGACACCAGCAACTGTCCGGCGGGCTCGGGATCCGCACCGGCCAACGCGATGACGGTGCTGGGGTGCGGGAACTTCAAGCCCGCCCGGACCACCGCCGAGATAGCCGTGCGCGGCTCGACGGCGTACACGACGACGTGGAACAACGCGTCGTCCGCCGCGAGCGTGTTCTACATCTGGGACGTGGCGGGCAACACGCCGACGCTCGTCGATTCGGTCCGCGTCGACAATGCGACGACGCTCGGCGACATCGCCGTCTCGGACGACGGG
>DATFOL010000640.1:0-5280 GCA_035265545.1 Gemmatimonadaceae bacterium
CTCCGGCAGCCGCGCCTCGACACGCCGCAGCCGGTTCTGCACTTCCATCAGCGCGATGTTGATGTCGGTGCCCGATCTGAACGTCACCGCGATGGACGCGGTGCCATTGGACTGGCTCGACGACGACATGTACTGGAAGCCTTCGACGCCGTTGAGCTCCTGCTCGATGGGCTGCGTGACGTTGGAGGCGAGGACGCTCGCGTCCGCGCCCGGATAGAAGGCGCTGATCGTGAGCGACGGCGGCGCGATCGTGGGATACTGCTCGATCGGCAGCGACCGCAGCGCGAGGAAGCCCGCGAACACGATGGCGAGGGCGATCACCCAGGAGAAGACGGGGCGATCGATGAAGAAGCGAGGACTCATAGGGTGTCTCTCAGCGCTGCGCGCCGGCGGGTGCGGCCGCCGGTGGAGTCGCGGGTGGCGTCGCGCTCGCGACGACGGCCTTCACCGGTTTTCCGGGCGCGACCTTCTGTAGTCCGTCCACGATCACGCGCTCGCCCGGCTGGAGGCCGCTCTGGACGATCCAGGAGTCGCCCTCGAGCTCACCGACCTTGATCGGCCGGCTCTCGACGACGTCCTTCGCGCCGACGATCATCACGGTCGCGCCCTGTGGCGTGAGCGTGACGGCGCGTTGGGGGACCCGGAGCCCCTTCGCCTGCACCCCTGCCTCGACGCGCACGCGCACGAACTGTCCGGGCAGCAGCGTACGCTGCGGGTTCGGGAACTCCGCGCGCAGCGCCGCGGTGCCGGTCGCTTCGTCGATGCTCATGTCGATGAAGTTGAGATGACCGGGCTGGCGATATTGCGTGCCGTCCTCGAGCACGAGGCGCACCGGCACCTGGCGCATCGCCGGCGCTTTGAGCGCGCCCGACGAGATCTTGTTGCGCAGCGCCATCACGTCGGAGCTGGACTGCGAGAAGTTCGCGTAGATCGGATCGATCTGCTCGATGCGCGTCAGGAGCGTCGCGCCCGCGCCACTCACCAGCGCTCCCTCGGTGACTTCCGCGCGCCCCGCACGACCCGAGATCGGCGCGGTGACGGTGGTGTAACCGAGGCTGAGCCGCGCCGCCGCCATCTGGGCGCGGCTCGCTGCCACGTCAGCCTCGGCGGTGCGCAGCCGCGCCACGGCGGCGTCGTACTCCTGTTGACTGAGCGCCTGCTGCGCAACGAGCCCTTTGTAGCGCGTGACGTCCTGCGACGCATTGGCGCGCGTCGCCTCCGCGCGCGCGAGCGACGCCTGGGCGGCGCTGAGTCGCGCGCGCAGCTCGCGTGGGTCGATGGCGAACAGCGGCTGACCGGCCCGAACGTCGGTGCCTTCGGTGTAGAGGCGGCGCTGCACGATGCCGTCGACGCGCGCACGCACTTCCGAGATGCGCACGGCCTGTAGCCGTCCAGGGAGCTCGATCACGTCGACGATCGGTTCCGGCGAGACCGCGACGACGCGGACTTCTGGCGGCGGTGGTGCAGCAGCGGGGGGGGCGGACTTGGAGCACGCCGCGAGGAGCAGCACGACGAGCGTGCGCCGCGCGTGGGCGGGAAGTTTCATCCGGATGAGAATAGTCGTCGCTCGGGCATGGGGCCACTTTGGGGGCTAACCATGAATCAGATGAAGCGCTCCGCCGTTCCCGACCGCCTTCCCTCGCAAACATGCTCGCGACACGCCGTGGTCCGGTTGCCGCTGGCGACATTGACGCTCCGTGCCCGCGATCTAGATTCGCCGAGCGCTCCGCGCCGACCCCTCCGTCCTCCGCTCCGCCACAGTTCATGACCTCTCCGGCCGATCACGTCATCGGCCGACTGATCGCCGACCGCTATCGCGTCGTGGCGCTCGTCGGCAGCGGTGGCATGGGCGAGGTCTACCGTGCCGAGCACGTCGGGCTGCGACGTATCACCGCGCTCAAGTTCATGCGTCCCGCCCTCGGGCAGGATGCGGACGCCCTCGCGCGCTTCCGGCGCGAGGCCGAACAGGCGAGCCGCATCTCGCACCCGAACGTCGCGGCGATCTACGACTTCGGGGATACCGGTGACGGACACGTCTTCCTCGCGATGGAGTTCATCGAGGGGGAGTCCCTGGCCGACCGGATCGCCCGCATGGGACGTCTCGATCCAGCCGAAGCGGCGCACGTCATCCTTGGCGCCGGCGCGGGTCTAGGAGCCGCCCATCGGCGTGGAATTCTTCATCGCGACCTCAAGCCGGCGAACATCATGCTCGCCGCGGATCATTCGCACGGACCCGAGGCCGATCCGCACGCGACGGGAATCGTGAAGCTCGTCGACTTCGGGATCGCTCGCTCGATCATGGGCGACATCAAGCACGACGACGACCCCACGAAGTCGGCGCCGGCGCTGGCGCTCACCCGCACCGGGATGGTGCTGGGAACGCCCGCCTATGCGAGTCCGGAGCAGCTTGCCGGCGAGCCGCTCGACGCGCGCTCCGACCTCTACGCTCTGGGGCTCATCGCTTTCGAGGCTCTCACCGGCCAGCCCGCCTTCGCGACGACCAATGCGCGCGAGCTGATCGCGCACCGCCTCCTTGGCACTCCGCGCGCGGTGACCGATGTCCTGCGCGCGAGCGACGCGCCATGGGCCGCCGCGGTGCAGCCCGTCTTCGACCGCGTGCTCTCGTCCGACCCCGCGAAGCGATACGACGACGCGACGGCCTTCGCGTCTGACTTCGCGGCGGCGCTCGGCGTTACCGCGACCACCTCCAGCGCCTTCGGTGCGACGACGCCCGTGGGTGCGCGCCAGCGCACGCCGCCCGAGACGGCCGTGAGCGCGTCGGATTCGCGACGCCGAACGATGCTCGCCGCGCTCGGCGTCGCGGGGGCGTTGCTCCTCGGCGCTATTCTATGGAAGGCGACGTCGCGACAGGACGAGACCGGCTCACCCTCTGCGGCGAGTGCCCCCGCGCCGGCGGTCCAGCGGCTCGCGGTGCTGCCGTTCGAGAACCTCGGCCGTGCGGAAGACGCGTACGTGGTCGACGGGCTCACTGACGAGATCCGGAGCAAGCTCGCCGGCGTCCCCGGACTTCAGGTGATCGCACGCGCGAGCTCCAACCAGTACCGCGGCACCCGGAAGCCTTTGCAGGAAGTCGCACGCGAGCTTGGCGTGCGCTTTCTCCTCGGCGGCACCGTGCGCTCCGAGCCCGCCGCGCAGGGGAAGCCGGCGCGCGTGCGCGTGAACCCCGAGCTCGTCGAGATCACGGCCGGCAGTACCGCGCCCGCGACACGATGGAGCGAGACCCTCGACGCGACGCGCGCCGATGTGTTCTCGATGCAGGCCGAGATTGCCGGCCGCGTCGCCGGCGCGATGCATGTCGCGCTCGCCGGCGGCACACGCGCGCAGCTCGCCCAGGCACCGACGAACGATCCGACGGCGTACGATGCGTATCTCCGAGGCAAGGAGATCGTGAAGACGGATCCCGTCGACCTCCGACTCCGTCTGCGCTTCTTCCGCCAGGCGCTGGCGCTCGATTCGACGTTCGCGCTCGCGTGGGTCGAGCGGTCGCGGGTTGCGTCCATCCTCTACTCGAACGGCGTCCCCGATCCCGCGCTGGCGCGCGAAGCGAAGCTCGCCGCCGAGAGCGCGATCACACTGGCGCCCCAGCAGGGAATGGGATACGGCGCCCTGGCGACCTACCGCAATCTCGTCGAGCAGAACCCTGTCGGCGCGCTCGAGGCGGCGCGGCGCGCGCAGGCGCTCTCTCCCGGCGATCCCGAGCTCCTGCGTCCGCTCGCCATCGCGGAGCGGCAGCAGGGCCGCATCGACGAGGCGCTGCGCGTCATGCGCGCCGCGGCCGAGCGCGATCCCCGGAACGCGACGACGGTTCACCTTCTGGCGGACGCGCTGCTCTGGGCCCGGCGCTACGAGGAAGCGCGAGAAGCCGCGGATCGCGCGCTGGCGCTCGCGCCCGACGTCTCGGAGATGATCGAGAACCGCGCGATGGTGTCGCTCGCGCGGGGCGATCTCGCGGGCGCTCGGCGGGTACTGGCGTCGGCGCCGCCCACGGTCGACCGGGCGACCCTCGCCTCGGCCGTGGCCATGTACTACGACCTTCCCTGGTTGCTCGACGATGGCGAGCAGCGACGACTGCTCACGCTCGGCCCGGACGTGTTCGACGGCGACCGGATGTCGTGGGCGTGGGCCTTCGCGCAGACATACGCGTTGCGCGGCGACATCGTGCGCGCGCGCGCCTACGCGGAGACCACGCTCGTCGCGGTGGACGAGCAGCTTCGCAGCGCACCGAACGATCCCCAGCGCCACCTCGTCCGCGGGCTCGCGCTCGCCACGCTCGGCCGTAGCGCGGACGCGGTCGCAGCGGGCGAGCGGGGTCTCGCGCTGCAGAAGCAGACCTGGACGGCGACGAACGGTCCGTATGCACAGCACCAGCTGGCGCGGATTCACATGATGGTGGGCGACCGTGCGAGGGCGATCGAGCTGCTGGAGGCGCTGTTGAAGGTGCCGTACTACCTGTCGCCGGCGTGGCTGCGCATCGATCCGACATTCGCGCCGCTCCGGGGAGAGCAGCGGTTCGAGCGGCTGGCCGCCTCGTCTCCGGTGGTGTTCGCGCCCTGAGCGCGACGTCTCGTTAGCCGAGCGCGCCCCTCGCCAGCCCCGGGCACATCCGCGTTACGGCCGGCGCTCGCCCGCCGTCATTCTGATGTGACTGCCTCCGTCGATTCCGGTCGTCCCCGACGTCTCACCGCCCGCACCCTGGTGCTGGGCCAGTTCGGCGTCGTGGTCGCGTTTCTCGCCCTCTGGATCCTGTTCGACAAGTTTCTCGGGGGCGACTCCGATCTCGCGTTCACCGTGTTCGGCACGCCCTTGCTCGCCGTCTCGACGCTGACGGTCATGCTCTGGGGCCTGTGGGGACTGCGCTTGCGCAAGATCGTCCTGTTGCTGCTCGCCGTCGTCGCGGATGTCGGCCTGGTGATGGGAACGCCAGCGCTCGACCGCGCCGGCGAGCGGCTCTTCTTCGAGAGCCGTCGCTCGCGCCTCGAGGCGTTCGCCCGCGACATCACGTCCTACGGCCGCATCCATCAGATGTCGGACGGGAGTCGCCACTTCAAGGAGCTGAACGGCGAGTTGGTGGCGTTCACGCCCGCCGAGGTGGACACGTCGGTCAAGGCCGGCGCGGCGGCGACACGGCCGCTCGCTCAGGTGCTCGCTCGCGACACCATCGCTGCACAGCGGTACGACGAGTTCCGACGCCGGCTGCACGACGTGAAGCTGATCCAGTTCGATTCGCGTCCAGGGCTGGTCGCATTCCTCTACGACGGC
>DATFOL010000641.1:0-4673 GCA_035265545.1 Gemmatimonadaceae bacterium
CAGCAGGATGGACCCATACACTCGAGGATGCGGATGAGCACAACGATCGGGCACGAAACCGTTACTGCAACGAACGGCGCTTCCCCCGATCGCTCCGCCTGGAGATCCATCGTCGCGCGATACCAGGGTTCCGACGTCTCACGCTCGATGTTCCAGCTCGTCACCACGACCGCGCTGTTGATCCTCGCGTTCGTCGTGATGCATTGGTCACTCGGGGTGTCATACCTGCTCACCCTGGCACTGTCAGTTCCGACGGCTGGATTGCTCGTGCGCACCTTCATCATCATGCACGATTGCGCGCACGGCTCGTTCTTTCCATCGCGCCGCGCGAACGCGGTGATCGGCTACATCACCGGCGTCGTGACCCTGACGCCATTCGAGCAGTGGCGCCGGGATCACGCGCTGCACCACGCCTCCTCGGGTGACCTCGATCGCCGCGGTCATGGCGACATTCAGACGATCACTGTGCGCGAGTATCTCGCGCGCGACTCCAAGGGCCGGCTGAAGTACCGTGCGTTCCGCCATCCCTTCACGCTGCTCATCCTGGGCCCGCTCTACCTCATGCTGAACCAGCGGTTCCGGGCAGCGGGATCCACGGCGACGCGAGAGAAGCAGGAGCGTAGCGTGTGGACGACCAATCTCGGGATCGTCGTCGCGTTCGCGGTGCTCGGCTATTTCTTCGGCCATGGCGACATGCTGAAGATCTATCTGCCGAGCATCTATCTCGCAGCGATGATGGGCGTGTGGCTGTTCTACGTGCAGCACCAGTACGAGGACGCGTACTGGCAGCCGCACCAGGAGTGGGACTACGTCACCTCGGCGATCGCGGGCAGCTCATACCTCAGGCTTCCGCGCGTGCTGCAATGGTTCAGTGGCAGCATCGGCCTGCACCACGTGCACCATCTCGGTCCCAAGATCCCGAACTATCGCCTACAGCGTGCGCACGACGAGAACCCGCTGTTTCACGAGGTCACGGTGATCTCGTTCGCCGACACCTTCCGCCTGCTGCGTCTCGCGTTGTGGGACGAGGATGCGAAGCAGCTCGTGCGCTTTCGCGACGTAGCGCATCTCGAGCGCTAGCAGGCCGCAAACCAGCACCTCGTTGAGCTACCACTCCCCGCGCTACGACCACGACGGGAACGGATTTCTACGAGCGCAGTTCGAGCTGGTGCCGTAGTCGTCAGCGCGGAGCGGGCATCGGCGGCTTCGCGAGCCACTCACCACCGTCGACGACCATGATGGCCCCGGTGATCCACGCGCCGGCGGGAGACGCGAGGAAGGCGACCATGTTCGCGATGTCCTCCGGCGATCCGAATCGCTGCAGAGGGATCATCTTCCTGGCGTAGCTGTCCATCGCCTTCTCCTGCGCGAAGACGTCGACGACGCCGTCGGCGGACGGAGGGGGTGCGAACGCCTTCTTGACGCCCTCCGTGGGGATGGGCCCTGGCGCGACGGCGTTGATGCGTACGCGGTCTTTTGCCCACTCGAGCGCCAAGGTCCTGGTGAGCGCATCGATCCCAGCCTTCGCGGCGGTGGCGTGGGCCATAAGCGGCCAGCCGCGGTAGTGCAGCGTCATCGAGATGTTGACGATGGAGCCGCCGCCCTGTGCCCGCATCACCGGGAGCACGGCCTGCGAGCAGAAGAACGTCCCGTACAGATCGATCTCGATCACGCTTTTCCAGGCGTTCGGCGAGAGCGACTCCGATGGCGCGTAGAAATTGCCCGCCGCATTGTTCACCAGCAGGTCGATGCGGCCGTGCTCCCGCTGCACCTCGGCCACGGCTGCCTGCACGCGCTCGGGCTCACGCACGTCCACCGCGACGCCACTCGCCTTGCCACCCGCGGTGCGGATCTCGGCCGCCGCCGCGTCGACGCGCTCGAGCTTGCGGCTCGCGAGCACGACATGTGCGCCGAGCGCCGCGAGGAGATCGGCGATGCCGCGACCGATCCCGCTGCCTCCCCCCGTGATGAGAGCGACCTGCCCGTCGTAGAGGCCATCGCGGAACGCGGATCGATTGGTCACGGAGACAGACCGGGGTCAAAAGGGGCGGACGAAGACAGGCCAGGCAGCTCGGGACCGGGCTCCGGTTCGAGCAGGTCGTGCAGCGCTGCGGCAAGCGCCGGCGCCTCGGCGGGCGGGGCGACGGAGAGGGCGAGCGCGAGCTGGACCGGCGAGAACGAGCGGCGATGATGCGGCGTGATGCCGTGCGACGCCAGCCCCGCGTGATGATCCGCGGTGCCGTAGCCGACGTTCGTCTCCCACTTGTAGTGCGGATGGCGCTTCGCGAGCGCGCGCATCAGACGGTCGCGCGTGACCTTGGCGACGATCGACGCACACGCGATCGAGTGGCAGCAGGCATCCCCACCGACGACTGCCGTGTGCTCGACGCCGAGGCTGCGGATGGGATTACCGTCGATGAGGATGTGGTGCGGCACGATCGGCAGACGTCCGATCGCACGCCGGATCGCGAGAACGGCGGCGTGGTAGATGTTGATGCGGTCGATCTCGCGCACGGACGCGGCGCCGATGCCGATTCCCAGCGCTCGCTCGCGAATGCGCCTCGCGAGCTTCTCGCGCTCGGGCCCCTCCAGCTCCTTCGAGTCGTCGACGCCGCGAATGGCGCGGGCGTCGGGGGGGAGCACGACGGCACATGCGACGACGGGGCCCGCGAGGGGGCCCCGTCCGACTTCATCGACCCCGGCGAGGAGCGGGCCGCGCGTCTCGCGCAGGTCACGCTCCAGGGTGCTCCACCGGCGTGGCACGCCAGCGAGACCGCGTCGCGGCTACTCCGCGGCGGGCGCGCCCGTCTGTGGCACCGACACCTTCGCCTTGCGCTCCTTGATGCGCGTGGCCTTGCCGGTGAGGTGACGGAGGTAGTAGAGCTTCGCGCGGCGCACGCGACCGCGGCGCACGACCTGGATGTCCGCGAGCATCGGGCTGTGCAGCGGGAAGATGCGCTCGACGCCGACCCCGTTCGAGATCTTGCGGACCGTGAAGGTGGCGCTGACGCCGGAGCCCCGGCGAGCAATGCACACACCCTCGAACGCCTGGATGCGCTCCTTCTCGCCTTCCTTGACGCGGACGTTCACGCGCAGCGTATCACCAGCCCGGAAGGGGGGGACGTTCGTGCGGAGCCACTCTTTCTGGGTTTCGATGAAGGCATGCATATGACGCTCGGGGCGAAGGGTGCCCGGGTTGAGGCGGAAAGTGTTCAGACATGGCAACTTAGTGAGGCTGCGCCGGGCAGTCCAGTGGGCGTTTCGGACGTAGGTGAGGGTGGGGAGTGGAAGGTGGGGAGTGGGGAGTGAAAGCGAACGGCCTCGGGAGGGTGGAGCTTCCCGAGGCCGTCTCGCACTCACGTCTCATGCACTCACACATTCACGCACTCGCACCCACCCGCTCACGTACCCGCTCACTCGCTCAATTCGCGCCATCCGCCTTGAAGTAGTTCAGCACCCACGCGCCGATGCGCATGCCGTGCGCCTTCCCTTCGCGGATGTCGCTGGGATAGTGGATGCCTCCGTAGAGGCGCGAGACTCCCGCCTCATCGGCCATCGCGTCGAAGGCGGCCGACGCCTGCGGGAAGATCGCGCCGAGGGTGGTCGCGGCCGCCGCCGAGAAGGTCGAGTGTCCTGAGGGATAGGCCGGGAAGTTCGGCAGCCCGATCATCGTCTTGATCGACGGGTCGAGCTGCGACGGGCGCGGGTTGAAGTTCTTCATCTTCGTGTCCCAGCAGCCCACCGCCACGTCGTGCATCGCCATGTTGAGCAGGGCGAACACTCGTGCCGCCCTCACCTCGCTCATGCGCGCATCGCGCACATGCTCTGCCGCGATGGCGTTCCAGTGTCCTGGAGGAGTCGAGGTCCCTGCACCGTCGTTCCACTTCAACGCAACCGCGAGCTGCTCGCGCGTGAGATTCTCCGTCGCGCCTTTGACCGCAGCCAGGTCGGCCTTCATCTCCGCCGAGGAGGTAGAGGGTGGCGCACCGGGCTCGAGCGAGACGACCTCGGCCGGGCTCATGGTCCAGGCCTTCACGGCGCCGAAGTTCATGAGCATCGGGGAGCGGACGGGTGATTCCTGACTCTGCCAGGCGATCTCCCCCTTTGCTGTCGCCGCCTCGGCCAGGGACTTCCACATCCCGGCGTTGCCGGCGGCGGTGCCCATGCCATCGGCGCGCGCCCGGTTGATCACGAGGGCGGCCACCGCCTTTCCGAGCGCCAAGCCCGCCGCCACGTCGCTGGCCGTCGCACGGCCCGACAGGATGGCGGCTTCACGCTGCTCGGCGGCCCTCCGAGTGATCTCCTCGAGCGAGGCCGGGAACAAGAGCTTTAGCATCTCGGCGGTCACCCCTGCCAACACCGCGTCCTCCGACGGATAGCTCGGCAGTGCGCTCGCGGCTACGGCCGAGCTGACACCCGGATCATTCCGAGCCGGGGACATGCGATTGAACTTGTACTTCCAGTGCCACGCTGCCTTCAAGGCCTCGTACTGCGCCACGCTGACATAAGAGTACGAGCGGGCGGCGTACGGCGGGTTGGCAAACGGAAACACCGGATCCGAGAAGGGATTCTCCGCGTCCGGCAGGGGATAGCTGCCGTCGGCGCGCGGCGCGGGGGGCAGGTTGTAGCGCGCGACGAGCTCGCGCTCGATCTCGTTCCAGCGAAGCACCCCT
>DATFOL010000642.1:0-4816 GCA_035265545.1 Gemmatimonadaceae bacterium
CCGCCGCCCGACCCGCTCGATCACTGCACGCCCTGCAGCGCGGTGCGCGCTCGCGCGATGCGCGGCACCTCCCACACCCGTGGCTCGGAGGAGGAGCCATCGGGCGGATGCTCCACCGCCTCGACGATTGCGGCGACCATCTGGGCGTGAGTGACGAGCCCGAGCCGCTCCGCGCCACCGCGCGTTGGAGGGAGTGCGCGTCCGAGCGCATAGAGCGGTGCGAGCAGATACGGCCACCGGTGTCCGGGCCCGAGCACGTACCATGGGCGCAGGATGGTCGCAGCGAGCCACGACGTCTCGCACGCCTCGCGGATGCTCGCCTCGACCGTCCGGCGCACCTGCACATACGCGTGCATCACCGGCGCGGGGTGCGCGACGCTCACGTACACCAGATGGCGCACCTGCCCCTGCACCGCCGCCTGCACACCGGCGAGCCCAGACGGGAGGTCCACGCGCGAGAACTCGTCGGCCTTCCGCGGACCGGGATTTGGCGTGCCGACGAGCTGGACCAACGTGTCGGCCGGCGGAACCTCGTCGAAGTACGTGGTCGCATCCAGCGCGTCGCCGAAGACGGGCGCAACACCGCGCGGCAACCGCGCGGCCGACGAGGCACGCACCAGCGCGCGCACGGTGTGCCCGCGCGCGAGCAGCGCCTCGAGCAGCGCCCGGCCGATGTACCCGGTGCCCCCGGTGACGAAGACGTGACGACGGCGCATCATGGCAATGCTACGTCAAACGCGTGAGTTTACGCGAGAACCAGGCAACGCCGTGAGGCCGTCTACCCGTAGCCGAGCGCGATCAGAAATATGTCGCGCTCGGTGCGCCCCACGCCAGCATCGCAGGATGCGGCGTGGGGCTCCGAACGGGGCCAACTGCCCCGTCAGCGCTCAGGGTGCGTCAGCGGCCCGTGTCGAGCGGCGCGAGCTGCCGACGGAGTTGCGTCCACGCACTCTGAAGCTGCGACGACATCCGGGCGGTCTGCGCCGCCGCATCGACCCGATTCGCCGCGCCCACGAGCGCGCGGCCGGCGAGCACCGCCGCGTCGGGGTTGCCGCCGTTGCGCACGATCTGCTCGTAGATCGACGCGTTGTCGGCGAACGCCGAGAGCGCGAACCAGACGTCGAGATCACCTTGTGCGTAGGCACGCGTCGCGCTGAGCTGGCCGACGCCGGTGCTGCCCAGCTCCGCGCGCAAGCGCGAGACGAGCGACTGCGCGTCGCGTCGCAGGGCCGACGCCGCATCGGCGGAGAGTGCCGCACCCGAGACGCCGCCGGCGAGGTTGATCCCGAGCGCGCGCGCGGTCCGGCCGTCGAGGTTCCCGGTGCCTCGGAACCCCTGATCGATCTGGAACTCGAACAATGCGCGACGGGTCACGTCGTCGAGCTGTCCGTTCGCCGAGGCGCGATAGTAGTTCCGCTGCGCGAGGGCCTGTTGCGCCGCACGGATCCGTTCGGGGGCGGTGTAGATCGTCGAAGCTTCGGCGCCGCGCAACCGTCCACGTCCGCGCAGCGTCACCGCACGCTCGATCTCGACGGCGAGCGGAGTTCCGGCCGGGACGTTGACGTCTCGCCCCTCCGAGAGGAGGCCGCCCAGCGCGGCGAAGATGTTGTTGGCACTGCGGCCCGAGCCCGCGCCCGCGATCGCCGCGCCGATCCCGCCACGTCCACCGACCAGCACGACCCGACCGTTCGCGTCCGCCTCGATCTGCCGCCGCTCGGTGGTATCGGTGCTCGTGAGCTTTCCCGTGATCGGGATCGAAGTGCCGTCGGAGAGCCTGAGCTGATCGAACACGACCTCGATCACTCCGGACTGCTGCCGCGTCGCGGGACGCGCGACCGTGATCTGCCCGCGGATCCTGCTTCCGGCGGGGATGATCGTGTACTCGTCGACACCTACACTCTCGTCGACGGTCGTCTCGAACGTCTCCCCCACCTTCGCGGTAGCCGATTGCAGCGGTGACGCCGTGCGGACGACGATGACGCTGCCGGCAGGCAGGACGACGCGCGACTGCGCGGGAGCCAGTTGCGCCGAAGCCTCTGATCCAAAACCGAGCAGCAGCGCTGCGCTCCAGGCACCCACGCGACGGACTGCGGCATTATTGCGGTGCAGCATGATGACCTCCCAGTTGAGCTCGTTGACCCTACGGGAGTCAGCAATTCAAGAGACGGACCGAACGGTGCCCCCGGGGGCCGCGACTCTACCCGGCGCCCGTGCCCCAGGATAGCGTTGCTCGCTCGACGATCACCCCCCAGCCCCAGGGAGTTCCATCAATGCGGATGCTGCTCTGCTCGACGCTCGCTTCGCTCCTCGTCGCCACCACCATGCAGGCTCAAACGCGGACCATCGCCGAACGACTCGGCCATCCCCGCGACGCCAAGCTCCTCATCCTCCACGCGGACGATCTCGGCGTCGCGCACTCGGAGAACGCCGCCAGCTTCGATGCACTCACCAAGGGCGGCATCAACTCCGCCAGCATCATGATGACCACGCCGTGGGTCACCGAGACGGCCGAGTACCAGAAGCGGAATCCGAACGCCGACTTCGGGCTGCATCTCGTGATGACGAGCGAGTGGGACACCTACCGGTGGGGCGGGGTCGCGCCGAACGACAAGACGGCGAGCCTGCACGACCCCGACGGCACGATGCCGCGGCAGGTGGGCACGGTCGCGACGCGCGCCAAAGTCGAGGAAGTGGAGCGCGAGCTCCGGGCGCAGATCGACCGCGCCTATGCAATCGGCCTCAAGCCGACGCACGTCGACAGCCACATGGGCGCGCTGTTCAGCACCCCCGAGCTGTTCGCGACGTACGCGAAGGTCGCGCGCTCGTACAAGCTGCCCTTCCTCGCGTTCATCGGGCCGATGAACCCAGCGGCCCGGTCTGCGTTACAGCCCGGCGACATCTTTCCCGACACAGTGTTCGACGCGGGCGACACGCCGAAGGAGCACTGGAAGCAGTTCTACCTCGACGCGCTCAAGAATCTGAAGCCGGGCCTCACCGAGATCCTCTTCCACCTCGGCTACGACGACGCGGAGCTTCGCGCCGTGACCGTCAACCATGATGCGTACGGCTCCGCGTGGCGGCAGCGCGACTACGACGTGGTCTCGAGCGCCGAGTGGAAGCAGGCTCTGAAGGACAACAAGATCGTGCTCGTGACGTGGCGCGACATCCAGAAGGCGATGTATCCAAATGCGATGACGCCATGACGTCGGCCTCGGGACGGCGCGTGAGATTTGACGCGCCGTCCCGAGGCCCCTATGGTTGACGACCCCCAACCCCCGGAGGAGTCGTCATGCGAAGAAGCGTGATCGGCCCGCACGTCCTTTCCACCCTCCTGCTCGTGCTATCGTTCGCGCCGAGCATCGCGAGCGCGCAGGCCAAGCAAGCAGGAGCCCCCAAGTCGTCCGTCGCGCTGTCCCCCGAGCTCGTCGCCGTTCGCGCTTCGCTCGCGAAGTACGAGGATCCCCTCGCGGCCGTACGAGACGGCTATTTCTCGACGGTCGGCTGCATCGACTTTCCGCACGGCGCGGTAGACGGCCCGGTGACCTATCCGCCCGGCGCAATGGGCGTTCACTTCCTGAACCCGGCCAACATCGGTCCGAAGCTCGACCCGACGAAGCCACAGGTCCTCATCTACGAGCCGGTCGGTGCGAAGCTCAAGCTCGTCGCCGCCGAATGGTTGATGCCCGTTGCGGCCGCGGGTGGCAAGGCGCCCGAGATCTTCGGCCAGACGCTCGCCGGTCCCATGAACGGCCACGAGCCGATCATGCCCGCTGAGCTCACGCACTACGACCTGCACGTCTGGCTGTGGAAGGACAACCCGAAGGGGGTGTTCACGTCGACGAACGCCGCGGTGAAGTGCGACCCGAAAGCGCCGTACACCCACATCGAAGGGCACCACCAGCGCTAGCGGAGTCGGATCACGCACGCGCCTGCCCGGCCAGCTCGGGCAGGCGCGTTTGCGTTGCGAAGCCGCGACGTCTCAAAGCGTCGGCCGCCGCGCCCCGTGCCGAGTCGCTTGCTCGAAGGCGTGCGCGAGCTGGAGCACGCTCCAATCACCACGGTGCGGGCCGACGAGCTGAATTCCCACCGGAAGCCCGCGCGTGGTGAAGCCGGCGGGCACCGAGATCGCCGGACAGGCCATGAACGTGACGTACCAGCACGAGCGCATCCAGTCGACGTAGGTCGACATCGGCGTGCCGGCGACGCTCGTCGGGTATTCGGTCTTCGCGTCGAACGGCTCGACTTGCGTGACCGGCGCGACGAAGTAGTCGTACCGCTCGAAGAACCGCGCCATCTCGGTATAGAACGCGGCCTGCCGCGCAGACGCGCGAGCTACGTCCGCGCCGGTGCTCCGCTCCATCTCGGCGATCTCCCACTTGATCGTGTCCTTGAACGCCTCGGGATGTTCGCGCACGGATGCCGCAAAGCGGTGATACTCGAGATGGCGGAGCGTGAGAAACGCTTCGTCCACCCCCGTGAAATCGGGCTCGTCGTCGCGCACGTCGCAGCCCAGATCGACGAACACCCGTTGGTTTGCATTCACGACGCGGGTGATCTGGGGCTCGAACGGAATGCCGCCCATGCCCTTGAACCAGGCCACCCTCGCGCCCTTGAAACTGCGCTCGAGCGGTGCGCGGAACGTCGCACCCTCCTCGCCGAGGGCGAGAGGGTCGGGCGCATACGGGCCGGCCATCGCGCTCAACAGGAGGGCGACGTCGGCCACCGTCCGCGCCATCGGACCACCCGTCGACAGCGGAGAGAAGGAGCCGTCGTCGTCGGGTACTCGTCCCGGTGACGGCCGAAAACCGACGACGTT
>DATFOL010000643.1:0-5625 GCA_035265545.1 Gemmatimonadaceae bacterium
CCGCGGCTCTCACCCTCCGCGATCGCGTACCCCAGATCCTTCGCGAGCAGGTGCAGGTAGAAGTTGGGCGAGAAGTCCTCGGCCATGATGCGTGCGGCGAGCGTCTTCATCACGGGACTGCCCGGCGAGCCATTCACGATCGCGCAGATCGCCCGATCGCGATCGAGCGAGGAGTGCTCGATCACGGCGATCGCTTCGGCGAGCGACGCGGCCTGCACGCCGCACAGGAAGTTGTTGATCAACTTCACGAGCGCGCCGCTCCCGACGGGTCCGAGATGCACGATCGTCTTCCCCATCGCGTTCAGCGTGGGGCGGATCCGGGCAAGCGTCTCGTCGGAGGCGCCGACGAGGAACACCAGATCACCCGCCGCCGCCTGCGCCTTGCTTCCCGTGACCGGAGCGTCGACGAGCTCACAGCCCACGCGCGACGCGGCTTCGGTGAGCTCGCCGATCCGTCCCACCGTGACCGTGCTGCTCTCGACGAGCACGGCTCCGGGACGCACGCCGGCGAGCGCGCCTTCGTCGCCTTCCCACATCGCGCGCGATGCCGCGTCGTCGGCGACCATGCTGAAGACGATGTCGGCGTCGGCCACCGCGGCCCGCGGGGAGTCGGCGACTCTTGCTCCCGAGGCAGCGAGCGGCTCGGCCCGCTCCGCGCTTCGGTTGAAGACCGTGAGCCGCGCGCCGGCGCTCAGGAGGCGTCGCGCCATCCCCGAGCCCATGATGCCCAGGCCGAGGAAGGCGACGCGAGTGTTCGTGATGTCGGAAGTCATGAGCGAAGTCTGGTCGACGATGCCGGCGGCCGCTCGGTAGCGACCCACCGGCAGGAATCACCCTACGTCGCAGAAAGTTGCCCGAGGGGCATCGTCGAATCCAGCACTCGGCTCGATGTTCGAGCCGAGCCGCGTGGGCCGAGCGCGGATCAGTCTCGCTCGAACACCTGAGTGTAGCCGTTCAGAACCTGCGTCAGGATGTCGCGGCTCACCGACCCCTGATACACGTCGCCATTCGTGGAGTAGAAGGTCACCGCGCCGTTGTAGTTCTCGTAATCGCCTTCGTCGAACGTCGTCGACCCGTCGCTGTAGGTCGAAAGGTCTTCGAAGGTGCCGTCGCGATAAAGCACGAGGCGGTCGTCGATCAGTCGCCGCCCGCTCGGAAAGGTGTAGGGCAGGGTCTGCCCATTGATCGTGCGCAGCGTGTACGATCCCTCGACGGAGCCGTTGGGCCCCGTCGAATCGATCGAGCAGCCGGCCAGCGTGCCGGCCAGCGTGCCGGCCAATGCGAACATCGCAATCCGTCGCATGTGCGGTCCTCGGTGAGCGTGGAGCGATCGAGATGGCAGAGCAGACGAGGTCTGCCTACGTCTACTCCACGACACTCGAGGTGATCCGCAACGTGACCTGGATCACGAAGCCAGGCGGATCCTCACCCATCCGTCGGGGACGCTGCGATCCGTGACCGCTCCGGAAACGTAGACGCCGAGTCGCTCGAGCTCCGGCATCTGCGGCCGGTCGCCGCTCTCGATCCACGCCAGCAGCGTGTCGAGCGTGTCGCTCGACAGCCGGAGCTCGCGCGCCGGGGCGAGCGGCGAGTCGGCGCGCCACGGCCGCGTGAGGGCGACGAGCGTTCGTTCGATCGCATCGAGGCGGCCGGAGATGCCAGTGCCCGCGCCGGCGCTGCGGTCGATCACGAACCGCAGCAGATAATCCACGTGTGCCGTGCGCGGCGCACCTTCGGGTGTCGCCGGCGAATGCAGCGCGGGCCGCTCGAACGGATCACGAGGCACAGCGCAACCCATTCGTCACGGCGCCGGCCGAGCTGCCCGAGGATTCGAGCCGCACCTCGCTTGCCGCCTTGTCGTCGCGCAGTCCGAGGAAGCTCGGCTGCCGCAGGATGCCCGCCTCTGTCATCTCGTTGTAGCGCACCTGCGCCACGAGCACCGGCTTCACCCATGTCGTGGCGGCAGCGCCCGCGCGTGGTGCGTCGGCGAATGGCGAGGTCGCGCGACGCAGCGGTGCGAGCTTCCGCGCGAGCAACGCGAGCATCGGCACCGTGTAACCCGTGCCGACCTTGCCGGCGTAGCGAAGCGCGCCGCGCTCGTCGTAGTAGCCCACGAGCAGCGCGCCCAGATGATCGCGCGCTGCGCCCTGAGTCGGAGCGGTGAAGCCGCCGATGACGAACTCCTGTTCGCGTTCGAGCTTCACCTTGCGCCAGTCGGGGGTGCGCTTCCCCGGCACGTATGGCGCATCGACGCGCTTGAGCAGCACGCCCTCCCATCCCTCCGCGCGCGCGCGGGCGAAAAGCTTCTTCGCCGCCGCGGTGCCGCACCGCACGGACTCGCCACGGCGAACGATGCCCGTCCGTCGAGCCGGGATGCGCGCCTCGAGTGCCTTCCGTCGCTCGGTCCACGGCAGTGAGGTGAGCGAGCGATCGCCGTCGGCCAGGAGGTCGAACGCGACGAACGCCGTGGTGATCGCCTCGGCGTTGCGGGTGACCGTCTCCTCGCTCTCGGCGTGCACGCGACCCTGGAGCGCCTGGAAGCGGAGCGCCCGACCCTTTCCATCGAGCGCGATGATCTCGCCGTCGAGCACCAGCGGTCCGCCGTCGACCGCGAGCGCCTTCAGCGCGCCGGTCACCTCGGGAAACTGAGGCGACTTGTCGTTGCCGTTGCGCGTCCAGAGCCTGACGCCTCTCGGCGAAACCTCGGCGATGACGCGGATCCCATCCCATTTCGGTTCGATCGCCCAGTCGGCGAGACGGTCGGGAAGGGCGCCGGTCGGCGCGGCGAGCATCGGGGCGTAGCGAGACGGCAGGGGTGACATGCCCCGCACCGACGCAGCCTGCGTGCTTTCCAGCGGTTATCCACGTTTTGTGCGCCGGGCCGCGCGCCTGCCGGTTCCCCAGCGCTTTCATGCTCGTCGGCCGGCTCTCGCTCCTCCCGGTCACAGAGCCGGCCGACGGCCGTTCATTCGCAGGTGGAGCTCACAGCGTACGATCCGGGTCCTCCGTATTGCCCCGTGGGCGAGACGTTGTGCTCTTCTGCGGGTCCGAGTCGGTCTGCTGGCCGACGTCCGGATCCTGCGGCACCCGGCTATCATCGTTGCGCGGCGACGGTTTGCTGGCGGCGTTCTTGTCGGTGGGCTCGCGGTCTGGCATGGATGTCCTCGGTCAGAAGTCACCCACTTGGGGTCAAAACACGTACCGTTCCGGCAGACGGGTCCGCCACGCAGCTTTCACTCCAGCACCATGACACACTCCCCCGCCACGGCACCCGCGCGCACGTCGCGCTCGGTGTCACAGACCACTCCGCATAGCGTCTACCGCCGCGCCGACGGCCAGATCGAGCGCGACCTGTCACTCGATGCGCTGCGCGAGGCGTTCGGGCAACCGGGCACCGGAACTCTCTGGGTCGATCTCGATGCCTCGGACGACGCGCAGGCCGCGCTGCTCACGGATCTGTTCCACTTCCACCCGCTCGCGGTGGAAGACGCACGGAACCCCAGCAGCCGGGTGAAGGCGGAGGAGTATCCCGGCTTCCTCGTCGTGATCGCGCGCGTCGTCAGCTTCTGCGAGACCACACCCGATCCCTACGATCTGGAGACGGCCAACCTCACGCTCTTTCTCACCGAGCAGGCCGTGGTGACCGCGCACATGGAGTCGCTCCCCGCAGTGCAGTCACTGGTCGAGCGGCTCCAGGCGAACCCGGACCTGCTCGATCGAGGGCCTGCGCGGGTCGCCCATCAGGTGCTCGACACCGCGGTCGACGCGTATTTCCCCATTCTCGACCAGCTCGACGAGTTCGTCGACGACATGGAGGCCCGCGTCTTCGGCCAGTTCGATGAACAGCTCCTGCAGGAGATCTTCAAGGTGAAACGGCTCGTGATCTCGCTCCGGCGCTACCTCGCGCCACAGCGCGAGGTGCTCAGCGCGCTCACCAACCGCCCGTCGCGTTTCCTGCCGCCCGAGGCCCAGCTCTATTTCCGCGACGTGTATGACCACATGCTGCGCATCACCGACGCGCTGGACAGCTTCCGCGACCTGATGAGCAGCACGCTCGACTCGTACCTGTCACAGGTGTCGAACCGGCTCGGGAGCGTCTCGAAGGGCCTCGCCGTCTTCGGAGCGCTGAGCATCCCGTTCGTCGTGATCGCCGGCGTGTACGGGATGAACTTCGAGCACATCCCGCTCGCGCACCATCGCTACGGCTTCGAGATCATGGTGGGCATTCAGGTGGCGCTTTCGCTGGCCCTGCTCGTCGCCATGCGGCGCAGGCGCGTGCTGTAGCGGACGCTCAGGGCATACGTCCGTCGAGCAGGCTGGCCGTGGCGGTGCCGAGTCCGAGAGTGGCGATGTCGCTCAGGACGATGCGGCGCGACGAGGAGTCGACGCGCACGTGACGATACGGCACACGAACCCAACACTCTCGCGTGGCACCTTCCGGTTGATCGTGCGGATGCACGTTGAGATAGACCGGCGCGCCCGCGTCGACGTCGACGATCACCTCGGCGACCGTGCCGAGCGGGGTACCGTCTCGCGCGACGACGCGCCAGCTTCTCAGATCGATTTGATCGGGAACTTTCGAGCTTCCCGCGGAACGTAGCGGTTGAAGTGACATACCGATGTGAGGCGCAAAAGCGCGACCATTCCGCATCGCGTCGGATTCGCGCACGAAAGGTGCTCCATGGGTATGCTTTCGTACGCAGCCGGTTCTACGTCCGCTAACAGACATGGCCGACAAGTCTCGCACCTCCGCTCCCGCTCGACCCTCCTCCACCGATCGTGCACTCACCGGGATCCCCGGTCTCGACGCGATCCTCGGTGGCGGTCTGCCCACGAACCATCTCTACCTCATCGACGGCGAGCCCGGCGCGGGAAAGACGACGCTGGCCCTCCAGTTCCTCCTCGAAGGTTCGCGCAACGGCGAGAAGGGGCTCTACGTGACGCTGTCCGAGAGCTCGAGCGAGCTGCGAGGGGTGGCGGAGTCCCACGGGTGGGACATCGGCTCGATCGAGGTGTTCGAGCTGATGGCGGCAGGTGCACCCGTCGAGGAGTACACGATCTTTCACCCGGCGGAGGTCGAGCTCCAGGAGACGGTCGGCGAGGTGCTCGCCGCGGTGGAGCGAGCCAAGCCCACGCGCGTCGTCTTCGATTCGTTGTCGGAGATGCGACTGCTCGCGCGCGAGCCGTTGCGCTTTCGCCGCCAGATCCTTGCGCTCAAGCAGTTCTTCGCCGGCAGGCAGTGCACCGTCCTCCTGCTCGACGACCGCTCCGCTCCCGAGGGCGACATTCAACTGCACAGTCTCGCGCACGGCGTCGTCGCCCTCGAGCATCTCGCGATGGAGTACGGCGCCGAACGGCGTCGGATGCAGGTGACCAAGCTGCGCGGCGTCCACTTCCGGGGCGGCTATCACGACTTCCGCATCTGCACCGGCGGGATCGAGGTGTATCCGCGCGTGCGCAGTACGGATCCGACGTCGCCGCCGCCGACCGAGCCGGTGAAGAGCAACTCGGCGGCACTCGACAAGCTGCTGGGTGGTGGACTCGATCGCGGCACGAGCACGCTCATCATGGGCGCTGCCGGCACGGGGAAGACGGTGCTGACGGTGCAGTACATGGTCGCGGCGG
>DATFOL010000644.1:0-6954 GCA_035265545.1 Gemmatimonadaceae bacterium
CCGGTAATCGATCTCTCCCTCGCCGAGCGGGACGATCCGCGCGGCGCGCTGCCGCTCCGCCTGGCTCGTCAACCCGCTCAGCGCCACGAGATTGGCGATGTCCTTTACGTGCCACACCTCGAACCGTCCGGGCGCCTGCTTGAACAGGTCGAGCGCCTTCTGCCCCGCGACGGTGGCCCATCCGATGTCGAGCTCCATCGCGACGAGGCTCGGGTCCGTCTCGGCGAGCAGCACGTCGTATGGTCGCTGCGAGCTGTCGGCGAGGGGCGTGAACTCCACGGTGTGGTTGTGCACGATCACCTTGATGCCGTGCTTTTGCGTGATGCGGCCCGCCTCGTTCAGCGCGTTGGCGGTGCGCTTCACCCCGTCGAGCGTCTGCGGCGGCGCGGGGGGACGCGGGGTGCGCGGCGCACCAGCCGCGGCGGCGCCAGCTGCCGGAGCTGCAGGAGCAGCTGTACCCGGAGTCGCACCGCTCACTCCCGCGGCCGCGCCAGCGGGTCGCTCACCCCGAGCTCCACCGCCGCGGCCTTCGGTGTCGACGCGCACGGTGCTGTAGCGGTGACCCATCGAGGCGTACTCGTCGAGCGTGCGCTCGAAGTCGGCGCCGAACGACGGGCTGACGTGCGTGGTCGGCGCGGTGAGCCCGTTCTGGTCGAGGATCGCCTTCACCTCGGCGGGGCTCTTCCCGCCGTAGCTCATCGTCGGCTGGACCTGCTTGTAGCCGATCTTCGCGACGGCCTGGAGGGTGCCGGCATAGTCGGTGGGAAAGCGGTCGCGGACGGTGAAAAGCTGGAGGCCGATCTGGTCGCGCAACCCGGCCAGCGAGGCACTCGACGCCATCGCGCCTGAGGCGCCCGCGAACGCGGGGACACGCTGCGCGCAGGCGGTGGCGAGGGCGCCGCCACCGATCGCGGCCACGGTCTGAAGGAACGTGCGGCGATCGACAGTCGAGGGTGGAGTCGTCCGGCTCATGGGACCTCGGGAGATGGCGGGGAGCAGCGGTCGGGGTCGGGATTCACGTCGTACCGTGACGTACGGTACATGTACGGAGAGCACCCGCCGGGCGTTTGTTCTTCAGGCCGTCGCGATCGGTTGGCAGCTCGTGGCCGAGGCCGTTGGACGACTCAGCGGCGCGATGACGTGCGCTCCACGCGACGCTTGATGACCCGCCCTTTCGCCGATTCGCCCTCGACGCGGCCGCCCACATCCTCGAACAGGACTCGGCCCTCGAGAGTCCGCAGGATGCCGCGGACGTACGATTCCCGGAGCGTGATGTCGCCACGCCTCGTCTGGAGCTCGACGGTTCCCGAGATCCGACGCAGACTGAGCTCCCCCGACTGCGTCGTCCCCGACAGCGTGCCGTCGATCCCTTCGATCTCCACGCTCCCTCCGCTGGAGGAGAGCTCGACGTTGCACTGAACCGGGACCTCGATCTCGAGCTGCAGGTTCGCCTGGCCACGATTCGATGCGCCACGCCTCGTCCGCACCTGTACGCTCGTGCCGGAGTGGGTCACCGCCACCGTGCAATCCGTGCAGAGCCGTCCGGGCTCACTGACGCGGACGCGCAGGACCTTCGACGCACCGCCGACGATCCGGATCGCGCCGCCCGTCTCGAGGTCGATCGCGAGCGTCGGGCTCGTAACGACCACCAGCGCCGTGTCGAATGGAATGCCGTGATACACGGCCTGACGAGTGCCCGACTGGACTCCTGCGATGAAGAGCACGAGCAGCTCGAGGACGGTGGGCATGGTGAGAAGGTCGTGCCTGTCGCCTCGCGCGTCCAGCGCGACGCACCTGTATTCTCCTGCACCCTCACTTCGAGAGGCACGAATGCGCGCCCTGACCACGTTCGACTCTTGGCTCGGAGCCGGTCGGTGAGTGCCCCTCCGACGGGCGACTCGCACGTTGCCGCGCGCGTGGGGGGATGGTCTCTCATCGTCGCCGCGCTCGGGTTCCTCGCCGTCTTCGGCTACCTCGCGGCTCGGTTCGACTATCCTGACGTGCTCGATGGCGGCGCCGCCGACGTTCTGCCACGTCTCCTCGCGCTCGGCGCTATGGGGCGTGCGGTGTGGGCGCTATACGCCTTCATTCCTCTCCTGTTGATCCCGGCGGGCATCGGCGCGCATGCCGCCTTGCGCGACGCGGCGCCGCACGCGATGCGCGCGGCGCTGACGTTCGCCATGATCGCTGCGGTGAGCATGCTGCTCGGCCTCGCGCGGTGGCCCAGCGTACACTGGGAGCTCGCCCGCGCCTATGCGACGACGTCTCCCGACGCTCGGGCGGCGCTTGATGCGGTGTTCCTCGGACTGAACGTCTATCTGGGCAACTACGTCGGCGAGTTCCTCGGAGAGCTCTCGATGAATGCCTTCTTCCTGCTGTCGGCCTTCGCCTTTCTGCGCGCCCGCAGGCAGTGGGTCGGCTATGCCGGCCTGGTCGTGGGCGTGATCGGTCTGCTCGCCGGCTTCCGCAATGTCACTCCAGTCGTCGCGCCGATCGCCGACGTCAACAACTACCTGCTGCCGCTCTGGCTCATCGTGTTCGGAGCCGTGCTGGCGCGCCGCCCTCCACGACTCAGCTGACCGAGGAGGAACGGTCGGCTGCGATCGCGCTGGGAGCCGCGCACTCCCGGCACATCACCGTCGCCGATGCCGGACACGCATCCTGGAACTCCGCCGTCGCCCGTACCTCCGCCGGCACGTCGTCGCGCGAGATCGTGCGGAACCCGAAGCTCGGGAAGTAGCGCTCGGCGGTGGTCGTGAGCAGGTAGAGCGCGCGCAGCCCCCGGGCCTCTGCGTCGGATACCACGCGCGTCACGAGCGCGCGTCCCACGCCGTGGGAGCGCCACTCCGGGCGTACGGCCACCGAGCGAAGCAGGGCGTTGTCGCAGCACACCTCGAGACCGGCCACGCCGACCAGCTCCTTCCCCGTGTGGGCGACCACGAAGGTGGAGAAGGCGTCGCGCACTCCGTCCAGCGGGAGCCCACTCGCGGTCAGCAGCTGCTCCACCGCGGCGAGGTCGTCGGGGGTCGCGGTGCGCACCACCGGTGCGTCGGTTCTCGTCGTCATCGTCGTGTCCTCAGGTCAGGAGCAGCATTCGTCGGCGCATCCGCAAGCTCGCGTCCCACTCGTCGCCGCGGGTGCAGCCTCGAGCGCGACGGACCGTCTCGCCGCACTCACCGCACGCTGCGGCGATGATCCGGGCTTGGTCGCCCGCACGAAGCCGCTGATGATCCGTCCCTCCATCTGCTCGGCGAGCGATTCATCCAGTCCGGTGCCCGCGAGCAGCGCCACCGCGTCGTCGCGCGAGTAGAGGCGCGTCGGCTCGATGCTGGGGTTCTCGAACCCGACGGCCGTGAGAAGACTGATGAATTCCTGTTCTTCCAGGGCGCCTCCGACGCAGCCCGTCCAGAGTGCCATGCTGGCCCTCACCGGCTCGGGGAGCCCTTCGCGCACGATCACGTCGCTCACGGCGAACCGCCCGCCGGGCCTGAGCACGCGGAATGCTTCGGCGAGCACCTGCCGCTTGTCGCCCGACAGGTTGATCACGCAGTTGGAGATGATCACGTCCACCGTGTTCGACGGCAATGGAATCGCCTCGATGTGCCCCTTGAGGAACTCCACGTTCTCGGCGCCGGCTCGCGCCTTGTTCTCGAGCGCCAGGGCGAGCATCTCGTCGGTCATGTCCAGACCGTAGGCCTTGCCCGCCGCGCCGACGCGCTTCGCCGAGAGCAGCACATCGATCCCGCCGCCGGAGCCGAGGTCGAGCACCACCTCACCCTCGCGGAGGTCGGCCAGGGCGGTCGGGTTCCCGCACCCGAGCGACGCGAGGAGCGCTTCGGCGGGCAGCCCAGCGGTCTGACCTGCCTCGTACAGGTCGGCCGTGATCGGGTCCCACGTCTCGCTCCCGGCGCCGCAGCATCCGCTCGACCCCTCGGTGGGGCCGCAACAGCTCGCGGGCGTCGTCGCGCCTTCGAGGACGCGCTGCGCGGTGGCGCCGTACCGGGCCTGCACGGTGGTCCGGATCTCCTCGAGCGTCGGCGGTATCGTCGCGGTCGCACTCGTCGCACTCGTCGCACTCGTCGCACTCGTCTCGGTCGCGACGTCCTGCATCTGTGTGGTCATGGGATCCTCGTTGAGCAAAAAAAGTTGATATGTTGGCTGCGGGAACGTTCGCATTAGCGGCAGCAGGGTCCGGAACGCAGGACCGGCAGCGTGCCCTTCTTCGGCGTCATGGCGACGGTGAGGTCGTGCACCTCGGCGAGCGACTCGGGCACGATGGTGTAGTACGACCAGCGTCCCTCGCGCCGGTCCTCCACCAGCCCGGCATCCTTCAGCACCTTGAGATGGAAGGAGAGCTTCGACTGGGCCGTCTCGAGATCGTCCTGCAGATCACACACGCATCGCTCCCCGCCTCGCAGCAGCTCCATGATGGAGAGCCGGATGGGATCGGACAGCGCGTGGAAGAGCGATACCGCGCGGTCGACGTCGAGGGCATAGCGAGTAGGCACGGATGGATATTGAACAACTTTTCTTGATTTGTCAACCAGGCGCGCTTCGGCCTCACTTCGGTCGCGCTGATTGCCAAAACCGCATATTCCTGTTATCATTGAAGGAGCGACACACGCGGGAAGATCGCGTGGACAAGTTCCGAACGATTGGGGGCCTGCCGACTGCTGCAGGCCCTTTTTGCGTTCCGTCGCTGCCCCGCGTGAGGGCAGGCTCATGCACGTTGTCGTCGGTACGTGTGGTCCGTATGGCATCACTCCGGCTTCAGCACAACACACCATTAGGAGCAACACCATGCGTACGACCGGCACCGTGAAGTGGTTCAACGACACCAAGGGCTTTGGCTTCATCACCCCCGCGAACGGCGAGAAGGACTGCTTCGTCCATCACTCCGCCATTCAGGGCAACGGTTTCAAGTCCCTCACCGAGGGCGAGACCGTCGAGTTCGACGTCGTGCAGGGTCAGAAGGGCCCGGCCGCCGAGAACGTCACGCGCGCAGGCCGCTGACAAGGTCATTGAACTGTGCTCTCCCGCGGTGCGCCTAGCGCGACGCCGGGGGTGAGCCAACGCCGGCTGGTGGACAGCGTCCATCAGCCGGCGTTCGTGTCGGTGCCGCACCGTATCGGCACGCACGCGCATCATCGGATCTGACGTCGGGTGACGTCGCACTCGGTCGATCGCCGTCGCTCGTCATTGATCGCCCGCGCTGTCGCGCGGCGTTATTCCCGCTCGACGATGGAGGCTCCATGATCGGAAGTCCGCTCGCTCAGCAGCAATCGGGTTCGGTGCGCGACGCACAGGACCGGCCGTCATTCGTCGCGTCGCATCGCGCACTCGCCGTATGCACGCGCGAGTTCGGCCGTCTCGCCGGCGAGGTCGCGCTCGGGCTCACCGCGTTGAACGTCGCGGGTGAGATGGAGAAGGCGCTCGTGGTCCAGTCGCCCGGACGGTGCATCGCGCAGGTCGGGCCGGTGGCGCTCACCATGACCTGGCTGCGGAGCCGCCTCGACGTCGTGGCCGATGGCGAGCTGCTCGTCGTCGTCTGGCACGGCAACGTCGCGCCGCCCTCGGCGCGGTTCCGCGAGCGGGTGCTCAAGGGCCCGACGTCGGGCCCCGCGGGCGCGGGCCCGTCGGCCCAGGCCCTCTGGGAGGAGGTTCTCTCGGTGCGCGCCGAGAGCGAGGAGAGCTGGCGATGGCAGCCGATCAAGGCGGCAGACGCAGCGGGCACGTCGTACACCTCGACGGCGCTGGCCACCCTGGGCGTGGAGCGCCTGCGGCTCGCCTACGCCGAGTACCACACCGACGCCTGACGGCAGCACGCCGTACCCGCGCCGGATCCCGAACCGAAGGAAGGCATGAAGCAGGATGCGATCGAGCTCGAAGGAACGGTCACCGACGTGCTACCCAGCGCGATGTTCCGCGTCGACCTGGAAAACGGGCACAAGCTGCTCGCGACGACGGCGGGGAAGATGCGCAAGTTTCGCATCCGCATCCTCGCCGGCGACCGCGTGACGGTGGAAGTGTCTCCCTACGATCTCACCCGCGGCCGCATCACCTTCCGCCACAAGTAGCGCACTGCGGCGCGCTGGTGCGGCGCGGCGTGGTGTGCCGCGGCGGTGCGCTGCTACCGGATCTGGCTAGTCGGTCGCCGGCGCTACGCGGGACGCGCCCGTTGCCAGCGGGGCACGCTTGGCGCGGCACGGCGCGCCAGCAGGTCGTCGTAGTACGCGACGATGCGCGCCTGGATCGAGGCTGGCGTGTCGTCGCCCGCGGCCAGGAAGGGTGCGTACCGGTTTCCGTCGCTGGAGACGCGGAACCACCACCAGAGCGCGCTTTCCGAGGCGCGGCGCGGCGCAACCGAACAGGAGAAGGTGCGTCCGGCGTCGATGAACTCGACACTGGTCGTCTTTTGGTCGATCGCGGAGCGTTGGGTGCTTGGCGGCATGCGGATTCCGTGCGGAGGCGGGGGCCGGAACTAAAAAAGGCCTGCTGGACTCGGCAGGCCCTGGAGCGATCGGAAAACTCCTCCACGCGTTCTGGGCGCGTGTTATCGCTCTCGTAAGTTAGCGTGCGCGCCCGCGCGGAGCAATCGACGAACCCATCGGGCGCGCACGACACGTCATGGCGTCGGCGACTTCAATCGGCCATCCGCGTCCAGTAGCACGACGTCGCCGAGCCCGACCTCCTTGATGCCGGACTCGATCTTGGCGCGGTCGCCGATCACGACCCACACCATCTGGTCACTCGCGACGAACTTCTTCGCCGCCGCGTTCACCACCGCGTCGTTCGCGCCGCGCACGCGATCCGAACACGTCGCGTAATAATCGTCGGGCAGCCCGAAGGTCACGATCTCCCCGAGCGCGGAGGCGACGGCATCGCTCGTCTCCCAGCGACCGGCGAGCGTCTTGATCATGCGGTCCTTCGCATCGGCGATCTCGGTCGCGCTCA
>DATFOL010000645.1:0-6767 GCA_035265545.1 Gemmatimonadaceae bacterium
GGAGAACGGCTACTGCCTGATGGTCGGCGGCGAGCGTGAGGCCGTGGCGCACTGCGAGCCGATCTTCACCGCGGTCGCCCAGGCGGGAGGCTACGCGCACGTCGGGCCATCGGGGGCGGGGCACTACGTGAAGATGGTGCACAACGGCATCGAGTACGGGCTGCTGCAGGCGTTCGCGGAAGGCTACGAGATTCTCGAGGCATCGAAGCGCTTCCCCGATCTCGACCTGCGCCAGATCGCCGAGCTGTGGCAGCACGGCAGCGTCGTCCGGTCATGGCTCAACGAGCTCGCGGTGAGCGCCTTCTCGAAGGACGCGGACCTCTCGGCGCTCAAGGGCTACGTGGCCGACTCGGGTGAGGGGCGGTGGACCGTGGCCGAAGCGATCGAGGAGGACGTGCCCGCGCCGGTGATCACCCTGTCGCTGCTGATGCGGCTTCGCTCGCGCCAGGAGGACTCGTTCGGCGCGAAGGTGATCGCTGCGCTGCGGAACGAGTTCGGCGGCCACGCGGTGAAGGGAACATGACGTCGCCGCAGCCGTCGCACTCGCACGTGGGGGCGCGGATGCACATGTCGGCGCGGCAGCACGCGCGCTACGGCGACAATTTGCCGCACGCGGCGCAGGCGGAGCACTGCACGATGGTGATCTTCGGCGCGACCGGGGACCTGACGAAGCGGAAGCTGTTCCCCGCGCTCTACCAGCTCGCCGCCGAGCATCTGCTCGGGCCAGGCTTCGCCGTGCTTGCGGTCGGACGCGAGGCATCGCTGAACGACGACTCGTTTCGCGAGCGGATGCGCGCCGCACTAGGCGAGTCGGACGAGGTGAAGAAGGTCGACGAGGAAGTCTGGCAGGCGTTCGCGAAGCGGATCTACTTCGTCGGCGGTGACGCGACCGACGCGGCGGCGTACGACGGAATCAAGCGCAAGCTCGACGAGATCGAGGCCGAGTGCGCGCCGGTCGAGCGGAACCGGTTCTTCTATCTCGCCGTTCCGCCGAGCGTGTTCGAGCCCATCGTCCGGCTGCTGTCGTCGAGCGGGCTCGTGCCGCGCATCGACGACCCGCACCACCGTCCGTGGGCGCGCGTCGTCGTGGAGAAGCCGTTCGGCCGGAGCCTCGCGACGGCGCACGCGCTCAACCAGCTCGTGCTGTCGCTGTTCGCCGAGCACCAGGTGTACCGCATCGATCACTTTCTCGGGAAGGAGACGGTGCAGAACGTCCTCGTGCTGCGGTTCGCGAACTCGATCTTCGAGCCGATCTGGAATCGGCGCTGGGTGTCGCACGTCGAGATCACCGCCGCGGAGACGGTCGGCGTCGAGGCGCGCGGCAAATACTACGAAGAAGCGGGCGTCGTGCGCGACATGTTCCAGAACCATCTGATGCAGCTGCTCGCGCTCACGGCGATGGAGCCGCCGTCGGCGATGACGGCGGATGCGGTGCGCGACGAGAAGGTGAAGGTGCTGCGGTCGATCCGCTGGCTGACGCCGGAGACGATCCCCACGGACACCGTGCGCGCGCAGTATGCCGCCGGAAAGTCGAAGGACAAGGACGTCGTCGGTTACCGCGAGGAGCCCGACGTGAAGAAGGACTCGCAGACGCCGACCTACGCGGCGGTGCGCTTCTACGTCGACAACTGGCGGTGGAAGGGCGTGCCGTTCTACGTGCGCAGCGGCAAGCGGCTGGCGAAGCGGGTCAGCGAGATCGCCGTGCACTTCCAGGCGCCGCCGCATCTGATGTTCGGCGGCCCGGGCGCCGGGCGCGACCTCGAGGCGAACGTCCTCGTGCTGCGTGTGCAGCCCAACGAAGGCGTGTCGCTCAACTTCGAGGTGAAGGTCCCGGGCGCCGCGGTCGCGCTGACCCAGCACGTCGAGGTGGCGCCGGTGGACATGGACTTCACCTACACCGAGGCATTCGGCGAGACGGCGGCGCCCGCGTACGAGACCCTGCTGCTCGACGTGATGATCGGCGAGATGACGCTGTTCACGCGCAGCGACGAGGTGGAGGCGGCGTGGCAGCTGATCGATCCGCTGATGGAGTACTGGGAGAAGCACCCCGCGAGCCCGATGCCGACGTACGCGGCCGGTGGGTGGGGGCCTGGGGAAGCGGATGCGTTGATCGGGCGGGTGAATGGGGGGTGGAGGAAACCGTGAACGGCGGTGAGTGAGTTGGTGAGTTGAGTGCGGATCCCTCGACTCGCTGCGCTCGCTCGGGATGACAGGAGTTGTCATCCCGAGCGCAGTCGAGGGATCTGCACGCGGCCGGCTCGTGGCCCGTGCCGTTCAACCCACTCAAAAACCGACTAACGAGCCCACGATCCAACCAACCAACTCACTGCCGCTCCCTGGGATCATCCCTCGGATTCACGTACGTCACCTTGAACGGTCCCATCGCGCTCACGGACACCAGCGTGCGTCCTCTCGTTCGCACGTAGTGGTGCGCGTTGGCGGGCAGGGTGACGCTCTGGCCGGGACGCAGCCACTTCACGGACTTCTCGTCGATCGTGTCGCCCATGCCGTGGCCGATGCGGCCACTGATCAGGGTCTGATGCTCGTCGACGGGGTGGAAGTGCGGCGCAACCGTGAAGCCGCTCGGTAGATCGAGCCGGATCGTGAAGGGGCCGGGTGCGTTGGGGTTGCCGCTGACGACTGCCATGCGCGCACCGGCGGGCAGCGAGGGGGGAGCCGGACCCCATCGCAGCGCGGACTGCTGCGCGTGAGCGGTGGTGGTCGACACCAACGCGGCAACGACGAGTGCGACGATGCGTCCCGACATTCCGATCACCTCCAGAGGGAAAGCTCGGCGCGCCACGAGTGTGCGGCGCGCCGAGCTCCGTGTCACTACGGTTTCATCTTCTGCGGATCGTCGGCCGGGTTCACGTAGGTGATCTGGAACGGACCCATGCCGCTGATCGCGACCACCGTGCGCCCGCGCGCCATCGCGTAGTGATTCATCTTCGCCTGGAGGTTCACGCTCTGCCCGGGGCGCAGCGCCTTCGTGGCCTTCTCGTCGATCTTGTCGCCCATGGCGTAGCGGAACTGGCCGCTCTTCACCGTCACGTGCTCGTCGGTCGGGTGCCAGTGCGGTGGGACGACGTAGCCGGCGGGCATCTCGAGCTGCACGGTGAACATCGCGGCCTTCCCGGGGTCGCCGCTCACGACGGCCATCCGGGCGCCTGCGGGGAGGACGGGCGGTGCCGGACCCCATTGGAGCTTGGCGGTCTTTTGCGCGTCCGCCGTTGCGCCGTGCAGGGCAACCAGTGCGGCGACGAGTAAGCTGAGCGAGCGATACGACATCTGCACCTCCCGAATAAGTGGGGCTGCCGCCCGGGCGATCGGCGGCGCGTTGAATGTGGACGTCCCGCCGGGTGGCGCAATCCGAAGCGTTCGTCGGGCGAGGCCGGCCCGAGCCGGCCGGCGCATTCGAATTGTTGCGCCCATCGGCCTCAGGCGTTATATAGGGTGAGCGTAACATTAATTTAGGATACACTAATTCCCTGACGAGCCGACCATGGAACGCGCCCTCGAGATCTTCGCCGTCGTCCAGCTGACCGTGATCGGGCTCTCCCACATCGTCTTTCACCGGGCGTGGGCCGAGTTCTTCGTCTGGCTCACGGCGAGGGGACGCGCCGGCGCGTTCATCAACGGCTTCATGAGCCTCGCCTTCGGATCGATGGTCGTCGCGTTTCACCAGGTGTGGTCCGGACTACCGCTGGTGCTCACCATCGTGGGCGTGCTGAACCTGGTGAAGGCAGCGATGTGCTTCCTTCTCCCCGACCTCGCGCTGCGCTCGATGGGCCGCGTGTCCCTCGCGCGCTCGCGACAATTCATCGGGGCTGGCGTGGTCGCGCTGGCGATCGCCGCCGTGACGGCGTTCGGCCTGGTGCGCTCCGCATGACGCTCACGCCACTCGAACGCGGCCTCGAGATCTTCGCCGTCATCCACCTCGGGCTGATGGGCCTCTCGCACGTCCTGCAGCATCGCGCGTGGGCGGAGTTCTTCATCCTCCTGCGCAGCAAGGGATACGCGGGGGCCTTCGTCCACGGCTTCCTGAGTCTCGGCTTCGGCGCGATGATCATCGGCTTCCATCGAGTGTGGTGGGGACTGCCGATGGTGCTCACCGTCGTCGGCGTGCTCTACCTGCTCAAGACGTTGCAGGTGTTCCTCATGCCGGCGGTGTCGATGCGATCGCTGAATCGCATCTCGTTGGACGGCTCGCGCGTGTTCATCGGCGCGGGGGTGATGTTCCTGGCCGTGGCCAGCGTGCTGACATTCTCGCTGATGCGGGGCGGCTGAGTCTTCGGGAAGCGTGCGGTTTGGACGGTGACGTGGCCCCTCGCGGCCGAGTCCGGCTGGACGCAGATTGGGCGTCGTTCTCCTCACTGGACGTCCATCACCCACCCGCGGACCAATGAGCCAGCTCGCACACACCCACCCGCGCCGCGCGACCGAGATCGTCGACGCGAGCTTCCGCTTCTATCGGGCACACTTCGGGGATCTCCTCGTGGTCAGCGCGCTACTCCTCGTGCCACCGGTCCTGATCACGGCGATCGTGCCACAGTCAATGCAGGTGGTCTTCCAGGTCATCGGCAACCTGATGTACCTAGTGTGCCAGGGAGCCATCGCGGTGCACGTCGCCGCCGCGCTCGAACAAGACCGTGCACTCTCGGCTGGCGAGACGCTTCGAGCGCTCGGCGATCGAGCCGGGAGCGTCATCGCAGTGGCGATCATGTCGGGGCTCCTCATCGGGCTCGGGACACTGCTCCTCGTGATCCCGGGAATCATCGCGGCGGTGTGGACGATGGTCGCGACACCTGTCGCCGCGATCGAGGGACGGAGGAACTCCGATGCGCTCGGACGGTCGCGGGAGCTCGCACGCGGACAATTCTGGCACGTTCTCGGCACGACGCTGCTCGTGTGGGCGATCGTGATCGCGCTGATGATCGGTGCCGCCATCGCCCTCGGCTTGGTGTTCGGCCTGTTCGGTCTTCCGGACCGCATCACCGACATGGTGGGCGAGCTCGCCATGGTGCCGCTCTTCCCGTTGATCGGCGTCGCGGTGGCGATGCTGTACTACGACTTGCGCGTGCGCAGCGAGGGGGCGGACGTGCAGGCGATGGTGGAGGCGTTGCCGGAACTGCAGTAAGAGGTGGAGGGTGGGGGGTGGAGGGTGACCGCAACGGCCCCGAGATGCTCTCGCGTTCCGAGGCCGTGAAACTCCCCACTCGCCACTCCCCACTTTCCACCCTACCGTAGTCCCTCGAAATCGATGTGCCCCTTCAGGGGGTCCGTGCGCACCAGCCGCACGCTCACTCGCTCGCCGACGTCCATCCCTTCCTCGCCGCGCACCACGCGTCCCTCGGCGGGCGGCGACAGCAGCCGCACGTAGGTCCCGTCCTTCTTCACGCCGGTGACGATGGCGTGGAAGACGTTGCCGATGCGATGCGCGAGCAGCTCGGCGGCGGCGGCCTTCCGCGTTACACGCTCGACGCGGTTCGCCGCGTTCTCGCGGTCGGTGCACTGCTTCGCGATCGCCCCGAGCTCGTCGTCGGTGTACGGCGCGGGCGCGCCGGCGATCGCCGCCTTCACGAGCCGCTGCGTGACGAGATCGGCGTAGCGCCGGTTCGGCGCGGTCGCGTGGGTGTAGTCGGTGGCTGCGAGGCCGAAGTGGGGCTGATCGTCGCTCGGCCCGGGCTTGTCGAGCACGTACTCGCCCGGACCGAGCAGCTTCACGATGCTCAGGGACAGATCGGGGAAGCGCGTCGGATCCACGGCGCGACGCTGGCCGAGGAAGTACGAGAGCGCGAGCGCGTTGGGCTGCTCGGGAAGGGTGAAGCCATACTCGCGCGCGATCGTCACGATGCGATCCCAACGCCGCGGCGCGCGCACGACGCGTCTGATCGCCGAGCGGCCGCGCTCGGCCAGGAGCTGCGCGATGGCGACGTTCGCGGCGATCATGAAGTCCTCGATCAGATCACGCGCGCGATTCTTCCGGGTCACGGCGAGCGACTCGACCTTGCCGTCCTTCGCCACTGGCGTCGCCTCGACGGTCTCGAACTCGAGCGCGCCGGCCTGAAGCCGCACGCGCTTGAGCAGGCTCGCCGCGCGGTCCTGGAGCCAGAGCTGCGCCTCGAGCGAGTCGCTCGCGACCAGCTTCTCCGGCTCGGCCCCCTGCCCCTCGAGCCACGGGCCGACACTCTCGTACGCGAGCTTCGCAAGATTCGACGCCAGCGCTCGATAGACGTCGTGCCGCCGCACCGCGCCGTCCGCTCCGAGCTCGACCTCGATGACGATCACGAGCCGATCCTCGCCTTCGTTCAGCGACGTGAGATCGGTGGAGAGCCGCTCGGGCAGCATCGGATACACCGATACGCCGGTGTACACCGACGTCCCATTCGTCGCGGCATGTGCGTCGACCGCCGAGCCCTTGGGCACGAGCGCGTCGACGTCGGCAATCCCGATGCGCAGCACGACCGCTCCGTCGCTCAGCTCCTCGGCCACCTCCATCTGATCGAGATCGCGCGAGGTCGCGTTGTCGATGGAGGACCAGGCGAGCTGACGGAGGTCGCGAGCCCCCTCTCCCCTGGAGGGCGCGTCCTCGAGACCCGCCACCTCGCGCACCACCGCCTCGCCCGCTTCGGGGATGAATCCATTCGCGAAGAGAGCTTCGCGGGCGAGGCGGTCGAGGGAAGGCATGCTGGTGAGTGGGTTGGTGGGGTGGTGGGGTGGTGGGTCGAGTGCAGATCCCTCGACTCGCTGCGCTCGCTCGGGATGAC
>DATFOL010000646.1:0-3260 GCA_035265545.1 Gemmatimonadaceae bacterium
CAACCGAGCGGGGCAAGTTCCATACACGCCGTGCGAAGCACGGCGCTCGTCGGTTCTCGGTTTGTCGGTTCTCGGCCGGCACACCCAACCGATCACGCTGTCGCCCTTCCTGCTCGCTGACGTGTACCGAAAACCTGAAGAACCGAAGGACCTCATCCCGTCTCCGCGCGCGTAGCCCGCCCCAGCGGCGAATCGTCGAAGTGCGCCAGCAGATCCGCCGGATCGTCGTAGATCGCCGTCGCCTTCTCGAGGGCCCGGTCGTCCCACCATCCGCCGCACCGGAGGGCGATCGCCGGCACGCGCGCCCGCGCGGATGCCTCGTTGTCGTACGGTGTGTCGCCGATCATCACGCTGTGCGCCGCCTGCCTGCCGCTCAACCGCAACGCCGCCTGCACGATGTCCGGATCTGGCTTCGACCGCTCCGCGTCGTCGGCCGACGACGCGAGCTGGATGAGATCCGAGACGCCGGCCCGCTCGAGCAGCGCGCGCACCTCGTCGGTCTTCGCCGACGTCGCGACGACGAGCTCCAGTCCCTCGGCGAGCATGTGCTCAAGGAGTTGTCGCGCGCCCCGCGTGGGTTGCAGCGTCGGCAGCTCGCGCTCGAGGAACAGCTCGCTGCGTGTCACGCTCATTCGCTTCGCCTCGCCGCTCTCCGGATCGAGCCCGGTGAGCTCCGGCAGCACCTTGTCTCCGCCCATGCCGATCAGCGGCCGAACCTGCTCGAACGGCACGACGTAGCCGTGTGCACGCAGCGAGTCGACCCACGCGCGCGCGTGTCCGTCGTTGCTGTCGATCAGGGTGCCGTCGATGTCCAACAGAACCGTGCGGAGCGCCGAGCCGGGCGCGCGTGGAGTCTGAGTCATGCCGGCACCGAGTCAAGATCGGTGCCCGCGCGTCCGCGAGGTTTCCGCGCCGGTTCGCGGCGTCTACCTTGCCTCCGATGACCTCGACGGCCCCCACGGAGACGCGGCCCCGCGGCACCCCCGAGCGCCGTCGCTGGATCGATTGGCTGCTCGCGCTGGCGTGGGCGGGCGCGATCGTCGCCGCCACGCTGCAGCAGGGGGTGGCCCGCGAGAACAACAACTTCCGGATCTTCCGCGCTGCCGCGCGGCACCTCATCGCGGGCCTGGATCTGTACGCGGCCTATCCCGCCGAGCACTTCGACTACTACAAGTACAGCCCGACGTTCGCGCTACTGTTCGCGCCGTTCGCCTACGTGCCCTTCCCCGTGGCGATGCTGCTGTGGAATGCGCTCAACGCCGGCGCGCTGTTCGTCGCCATCGGCCTGGTGCTGCCGCGACGGGCCGCGCGCATCGCGCGGGTGATCGTCTTCCTCGACATGCTCGGCTCGCTCCAGAACGCGCAGAGCAACGCGCTCATCGCGGCGCTCATCGTCCTGACCTTCGCCGCGTACGAACGGCATCACACCGTTCTCGGCAGCGTGGCCGTGATCACCGGCACCTACATCAAGCTGTTCCCCCTCGCGGCCGTGAGCTTCGCGATCTTCCATGCGCGCAAGCTCCGCGTGGGGCTCGCCGTGGTCGCGGGAATGGTGCTCTTCGCCGTGCTGCCCCTCGTCGTGACCCCGCCCGACACTCTGATCGCCCAGTACACGAGCTGGCGCGCGATCGGGGCGCGAGACGCGGCGCTCAACCGCGGCTACGCCGTGATGAACGTGGTCGAGCAGCTGTTTCTCGGAGGATGGCCCAACTGGCCGATCGAGCTGGCCGGCGTGCTCCTGCTCGTCGCGCCGGTGGTCGTGCAGCGCTGGCGATGGCACGACTGGGACATGCGTCGGCTGTATCTGTGCTCGGTGCTCGTCTTCTGCGTGATCTTCAACCACCTGGCGGAGAGCCCGACGTTCGTGGTCGCAGTCACCGGCGTCGCGATCTGGTTCGCGGCCATCCCGCGGCCGTCGCGCTGGGAGTGGGCGCTGCTCGCCTTCATCGCCATCTTCACGATCCTCGCGTCATCCGACGTGATGCCACGCACGATCCAGCGGGACTTCTTCGACCGCTATCGATTCAAGGCGGTGCCCCTGATCGTGCTGTGGCTCGAGCTGCAGCGGCGGCTCTGGTTTCCCCGCGTGCGGGAGGCGAGGCCGACGTAGCGCTCCACCGCTCGATCGTCGCGTCGCGCCCCGTGCGATGCGCTATGCGAGCTCGCGGAACGACACCAGGCGCAGGTCTCCCTTGTCGAGTCGGGCGCGCACCGCGGGATCGAGCAGCGCCTTCAGCTCCGCCTCACGCTCGACGAGATAGCCATCCTGCGCGGCGAGCACCTCGTCGTCGTAGCCGGGGTGCATCATGATCTCGGTCACGCCGAGTGGAAGCTGATCCAGGGTGGCAAGGAGCCGCTCGCGCACGTCCGGCATCCCCTGCATGGCGATGCCGCGGAAGTGGGGCGCGCGCGCGAGGCGCGCCCGGTGTGCGACGGCGACGCCGATCAGCGCCGTGCGCCATGCGGCGTGCAGCACGAGCATCTTCGCGCTCGCGATCGGATCGAGCAGCGATGCGCGGTCGAGCGGCCGGCGGACCACCGGGATCGACTCGTCCTCCGCGACCGCGGCGACCGCGGGCAGGATTCCGGGGAGCGCGTGCGCGTGCCGATGGCTGTCGAGGTGGGTCGGCGTGATGCCGGCGGCGACGAGCGCCGCGAGCTGTGCCTCGCACTCGCGGCGCACGTCAGCGGCTTCGACTTGGCCGGCGAGAGCATGGCGCGCCAGCACGTCGAGCGGATGGAACCGCCCCGTCTCGGGATCCACCAGCGAGGGAACGGCGGTGAGCGGCGTGCCGGACACGAGGTTGACATGCAGCCCCACGCCCAGCGCGGGAGCGTCGCGAAGCGCCTGCTCCGCCGCTTCGCCGAACGCGGGGCAGCTCACCATGATGGAGGCGGAGCTGACCGTGCCTGCGGCGTGAGCCTCGAAGATCCCGCGGTTCACGCCCGGCGCGAGGCCGAGGTCGTCGGCGTTGATGACGAGAGAGCGCATGGAGGGAATGTAGGACGCAGGGCGCGGGTAGACCCCGAGGAGCGGTGAGTGGGTTGGTGGGTTGGTGGGATGGTGAGTCGAGTGCAGATCCCTCGACTCGCTGCGCTCGCTCGGGATGACGGCTGGTGGCGCGCTCGCTCGGGATGACACCCGGCGCTGCGCTCGCTCGGGATGACAGCGCTCGCGGCGCCACACCGTCATCCCGAGCGCAGTCGAGGGATCTGCACTCTGTCGGCTCAGCTATCAGAGCAGCGCCTTCGCAGGGTCG
>DATFOL010000647.1:0-7075 GCA_035265545.1 Gemmatimonadaceae bacterium
GGCGCTGAGCTACGCGCGTGCTCGCGCGGGTGCGCTGGGGCTGGAGCGGGAGTTCCTGCGCTCGCGTGATCTGCACGTCCACATCCCTGCGGGCGCGACGCCGAAGGACGGACCGAGCGCGGGGATCGCGATCGCGTGCGCGATCGTGAGCGCGCTGAGCGGCATTCCCCTGCGCGGCGACGTCGCGATGACGGGCGAGATCACCCTGCGCGGGCGCGTGCTCGGGATCGGCGGATTGAAGGAGAAGACCGTCGCGGCGCTGCGCAACCGGATCAGCCATGTCATCCTGCCCCAGGAGAACGCCCGCGACCTCGACGAGCTCCCGGCCGAGGTGAAGTCCGGGATCCATTTCCATCCCGTTCGCACGATGGACGAGGTGCTCGCCGTCGCGCTCGCGCATGCGGTGGACGTACGCACGGGCGACGCACCAGCCTCCCTGGTGACGCATTGAGTGGGCCGGTCGAGGACCCGCTAATCATCCGGTCGCTCGAGTTTCTCGGCCCGATGGCGACCGCCGACGGTTGGCGTCCACCGAGCGAGCTGCCTGAAGTCGCGTTCGCGGGGCGGTCGAACGTCGGAAAGTCGTCGCTGCTCAACCGACTCGTGCGGCGGAAGGCATTCGCGCGCGTGAGCAACACGCCGGGACGTACGCGCGAGATCAACTTCTTCAAGGTCAACGACCGCTTCGTGCTCGTGGACCTGCCGGGCTACGGCTACGCGCAGGTCTCCAAGGTACGGAAAGCCGAGTGGATGCCGCTCATCGAAGGCTACCTGCGCAGCGCGACGGCATTGCGTGGCGTGGTGCAGCTGCTCGACGTGCGGCATCCCGCGTCGAAGGACGATCTCCAGATGCTCGACTTCCTGGCCGACGTAGGCGTGCCGACGATCATCGTGCTCACGAAGATCGACAAGCTCCGCCCGCGAGAGCTTCCGGAGCGCGTGCGCGAGATCGCGATCCAGCTCCACCTCGACGAGGACCAGATGATCCCGTTCAGCGCGACGACGAATGCGGGCCGGGACGACCTGGCGGCGTCGGTGGTGTCGCTGGTGGAGCAGCCGGGGTGGCGGGGGGCCGCGGACTCCCCACCCCCCGCTCCTCACCCCCGTTCAGAAATCGGCGATCAATGACAGCCGTACCGTCCGCGACGCACCGGGCATGATGTTGTTGTTGCCCTGCGACGTCGCGTAGTAGCGCGTGTCGAACAGGTTCTCGACGTTGAGCTGAGCGCGCGTACGCATCGGGAGGGTGACGAACAGTGCGCCGTCGTAGCGCGTGAACGCGGGAAGCGTGACCGCGTTGTCGATCGCCGCGTACATCCGCGCCTGGTGCACCGCACCCGCGCCGACGGCGAACGCCGGTGCGAGCTGCACGCGATTCCAGAGCGAGACCGTCGAAGGCGGGACGAGCGGCACCGTCGCGCCCGCGGCGCCAGCGGCCGTCTTGCTGCGAATGCGCGCGATCTGCGACGAATAGCCGGCGACGAGCTGCCAGGCCGAAGTCACCTCGCCAGTGACACCGAGCTCGTAGCCGGTGGTGCGCTGCGCCCCCGTCTGGACGGTGCGCGTCGGGTTCGTGGGATCGGGCGCGGTGCTGTTGCTGCGGTCGAGCTGGAAGAGGGCGCCGGTGAGCGCCAGCGAGGGGCGCACGTCCCACTTCGCACCGAGCTCGTAGTTGCGGAACTGCTCCGGCTTCAGAGTCTGCGTCGTGGCAGTGAGCGACGAGAACTGATCGCCGGAGCTCGGGAGGTGCGAGACACTATACGACGCGTAGAGCGAAGCCGGCGTGACCGGCTTGAAGATCAAACCTGCGCGGGGCGAGACGAGGCGATCGTAGCGCTCGAGGTCCTGGTTGTTACGGTTGTTGTGGAAGCGCACCGTGAACGCGTCGACGCGCACGCCAGCGATCGCCTGCCACTGCGGCGAAAGCGCGACCTGATCCTGCACGTACAGGGCTCCGACGTCGGCGCGCACGTGGTTGTCCGCGTCGGTCGCCGACTGGCGGAACGCGACGTCGACGGTGCTGGTCGGCTGGGCGAAGGGCACGGACGTGGTGGTCGCCGTGCTGCTGCCATTGAAGTAACCGGTGTTCCGAGCGTTGTCCGTGCGCTGCCGCGAGAGCTCGGCGCCCGCGAGCAGCGTATGGCGTACGGAGCCCGTGGCGACCGTGCCCGTGAGGTCGGTCTGGTTGAACAGGCTCGTGCGAAGGGTGGCATTGTTGTAGCCCTGCAGATTCACCTGTGCGCCGCTGGTGTCCACCGCGCCCGGGAACACGTTCTGGTAGAACTTGTCGTAGTGCACCGCGCGCGTGCGGTTGCGCAGCGAGAGCCCGCCGCCGAGCGCACGATCGACGACGATCGCGCCGCCGTTCACGTCGGCGCGCGAGTGGCTGACGCGCGGGTCGCCGAAGAACGCGGTGATCGGTGCGGGCGAGGGAGCGCCGCGGAACGACGGGATACCACGGTCCACCGTGCGGTCGTCGTGGAAGTTCTCGTAGTCGAGCCGGATGAGGGTCCCCGCGCCGAGGACGATCGACGCGGTCGGCGTGATCCCGCGGCGATTGATCCGCGAGGCGTCACGGAAGCCCTGCGACCGCTCGTACATCGCATCGAGTCGGGTGGCGACGTGCTCGCCGAGTGGACCACCGATGTCGAGTATGCTGCGCTTGTGGTCGAACGAGCCGCCCTCGAGTGAGAGCGAGCCGACCCTGGACCAGGAAGCTTCCCGCCGGACCTGATTGATGATGCCCCCACCGCCGCCACGGCCGAAGATCATCGCGTTGGAGCCCTTCAGCGCCTCGACGCGCTCGACGTTGTACAGATCGCGCAGGTACTGCGCGTCGTCGCGCACCCCATCGACGAAGAAGTCGGCCGTGCTGCTTTGGCCGCGGATGACCGGAGCATCGCGATGTCCTTCTCCCTGCGCCATCGTGACGCCGGGGATGAAGCGAACCGCGTCGGCCATGCTCTGCATCGACTGGTCGGCGATGAACGAGCGGGTGAGGACCGTCGCCGACTGCGGAGTGTCGCGCAACGGAGTGTCCGTCTTGGTGGCCGTGCGCGAGCTCGTCGTCACGTACGCCGCGCGAGCGCGTGCTGCGACCACTCGCACCCCCCTCAGCTCCCGTGCCCTGGTTCGGCGTGCGAGTGAATCGGCGCGCCCGGTCGAGTCGGCGCGATGAGAGGAGTCGGTCGCGGTCGCAGCCTGATCCTGAGCGTTCGCCCGGTCAGCTACGGTGAGGAGCAGTGCGGTAGCCAGTAGTGCAGCGGCGAGCGAAAGACGCATCGGGAGTATTTTTGTCGGGATTTCGGATATGACTCCGGGCGAGGAGGATTCTGCCCCCGCCAGATCGACGTATCATATCGGCCCTGTCTCAATCCCGTCAAGTTTTGTCGGGATTGACCAGGTGCGCACCGCGCCCATCCCTGACACATTTGACGAATGCCCTACCTCCCGCTCCGACCCTTGCCACCGCGCCCGACGGAGGCGCTCACCTCCGCCTGGCTCCAACGGCTGGCCGACCGGCTGGCCGAGAGCGCGGGCGACGTCGCCGCGCATCGGGCGGTGGTCTGTCGCGAGACGTTGGCCGAGCTCGCCTATCCGGGATATGCGGCGAGCCTGGAGGAGGCGATGACCGATGAATCGATCCCCCTAGGGACCCGACTCGCGCTAGCGGCGCTCGATCCGCGCAACGTGACGCTGGAGCCTGAGTACTACAGCGACTGCGACCTCGAGCGATTCGCGCTCGTGAAGCCCCTGCTCTGGCTCTGGTATTCCTTCGATCGCCTGCCAATCGGCGGCCAGAACGTCGACCTCGGCGTACGGCTTCGGCGGCTGTTGGCGCCATACATCTTCAAGCGGTGCGGCGCGAACTTCAAAGCGTTCCAGCACGTCGAGTTCTCGTTCGGTTACAACCTCGAGGTGGGCGACGATGTGGTGGTGCACCGCCACGTGCTGCTCGACGACCGCGGAGGGATCCGACTCGGCAACAAGGTCTCGATCAGCGACTACGCCAACATCTACAGCCACACCCACAGCATCGTCGAGCAGGCGGACGTGACGAACGCGCTGACGGTGCTCGAGGACGGCGTCCGCGTGACGTACCATGCCACCGTGCTGGCGGGAGTACACGTGAACGAGCAGGGCATGGTGGGCGCGCTCGCGGTGGCCACCAAGGACGTGCGGCCCTACCACGTGTACGTGGGGATTCCGGCCAAGAGCGTGCGGGTGAAGCCCAACGCGCCCGAACCGGCGACGATACTGCGCACGGCCGAGAACCGGCTCAGTCGACCAGCGCCCGATCGGTAGCTAGAACACCCTGAGCACGTCCTCTACCAGACCTGCGTGGCCCGCAGCGAGGGAGAGCGATGACAGGTAGATCGACCGAGCTTGACTCCGCTGGCAAAAGGTGCAGCTTCGACCGCACCTGCCGTTGGGACTCATGCTCCCCCGCCTTTCCCGCGACACCGTCGCTGGAGGCTCACAATGGAACAGCGAATCGCCGTACTGGTGTCCACCGTTCTCGGTGTACTCTTGCTCGCGGCGTTCGCGGTAGTCGCGCGCTCCGCTGGTCGTCCGGGCACCGCGGACGAGATCGCGGCGGGAGCGACGCGCTGGCGACGCAGATCGCTGTGGGGGCTCACGATCCTCTTCGTCCCGACGATCGCGTATTCGCTGACGAAGATGCCCTACCCCGGAACCGGACAGACTCCGGCGGCCACCGTGCAGGCGACCGGGCATCAGTGGGCGTGGAGCATCACGCCAGATACGGTGCCGGTGGGCAAGCTCGTCGAGATCAGGGTCACGGGCGCGGACGTGAACCACGGCTTCGGCGTGTATGACGGGAGTGACCGCCTCGTCACTCAGGCGCAAGCGATGCCCGGATACACGAATGTCATTCGATACACGTTCCCGGCGCCGGGAACGTATCGCATCCTCTGCCTCGAGTACTGCGGACTCGGTCATCACACGATGTCCTCGCAGCTCGTCGTCACCCCGGAGAGGTAGGAGTCGATCATGACGATCCTCGAACCGTCGGGCGTGCGTGCGCGCGAGCTCGACACGGCGTACGTGCCGCCGCCAGCGAGCGTGAGGGGCCACGGTGTGGTGACGTTGTACACCGCGATCACGGCGATCGTGCTCGCGCTGCTCATGCTGTTCGGGCTCGCGATGCGCGCGTCGCAGGCCGGCGTGATAACAATCCCGCCGAATCGCTTCTACGAGCTGCTCACCGCGCACGGCATCGGCATGGTGGCGATCTCCGGACTCGGTGGGGCGGCGGTGATGTGGTACTTCCTCTCGCGCTACGTGTCGCTGAGTCGTGGGATCCTGCTCGCCAACCTGGCCTTCTTTCTCGCCGGCGTCGTGCTCGTGCTCGGCGCGATCTTCGTCGGTGGGTTCGCGGCGGGGTGGACCTTCCTCTTCCCGCTGCCGGCGCGCTCGCTCGGGGTGTGGGGACCGGGCGCGACGTCGTCGTATCTCGTCGGGGTGCTGCTGGTCGGTGTGGGATTCCTCTTGCTGTACCTCGATACCGGGCGCGCGATCATCCGTAGCTACGGGAGCCTCGGAAAGGCGCTCGGATGGCCGCAGGCATTCGGGAAGAGTGAGAGCGAGCCACCCCCGCCCACGGTGGTCGCGAGCACGGTGGTGACGATCATCAACATCCCAGCGATCGCCATCGGGGCGGTGATCCTCACGATCTCGCTGATCAACACCCTCGCTCCCGATTTCCGGGTGAACGCGTTGCTGGCGAAGAACCTGACGTACTTCTTCGGCCACGTGTTCATCAACTCGACGATCTACATGTCGGTGATCGGCGTCTACGAAGTCCTGCCGACGTTCACGGGACGGCCGTGGAAGTCGAGCCGGCCATTCCTGCTCGCGTGGACGGCAACCATGCTGATGGTCGTCGCGGTCTATCCACACCATCTCTTCATGGATTACGCGAACCCGCGCTGGGCGAGCGTGCTGGGGCAGATCCTCTCGTACACGAGCGGGCTTCCCGTGCTCGCCGTGACGGCGGTCGCGACGATGGCGAACGTCTATCGCTCGGGAATGAAGTGGAGCGTGACGTCGTCGCTGCTCTTCGCGTCGATCGTTGGGTGGAGCGTCGGCGTGATTCCCGCGATCGTCGACGGCACGATCGCCATCAACCGCGTGATGCACAACACGCTCTGGGTCCCGGGCCATTTTCACATGTACCTGCTGCTCGGCGTCGTGGCGATGCAGTTCGGGTTCATGTATTTCCTGACGTCGGTAAAGGGCGTGGTCGACGCGGCGATCGATCGGGCCGCGGTGTGGGCCTACGTCGTAGCCGGGATGGCGTTCGCGATCGTGTTCCTCGCCTCGGGCGCGATGAGTGTCCCACGACGGTGGGCGGTGCATCTCGCACCGTGGATGGGGCTCGACCGGCTCGGTGCGGCGTTCGCGCTGTTGACCGTCGCCGCCGCGCTGGTGTTCGTCGTCTCGTTCCTGCGCCGAGTGCGAACCATCGGTGGGTGAAGCCGCCGGGGGGTGGCGGCGCACCGCGGTCGCATCGGTGGTCGTCTGCTCCCTCGGCGGTGCGCTGCTCGCTCGCGGCACCGAGGGCTTTCGCGCACTGACCAGCGAGCAGGCGCGGAGGAACACCGTCGCGCGCTCGCCGCGTACGCTGCCCGATGTGGCGTTCGAAGACCAGGATCATCGGCCATTCACCCTTGCCGACTATCGGGGGCGCCCGATCGCGGTGGATTTCGTGTATACGCGATGCCGTTCGATCTGCACCGTCTCCAATGCCGGCTTCCAGCGCCTGGATTCCGCGGAACGCTCGCGCCGGCACGACGGAGTCGAGCGTCTGGCGCTCGTCAGCATCAGCTTTGATTCGAGCGACACCCCGGAACGGCTGCGGGAACAGGCGAGCCGGTACGACGCAGATGGACGGTCGTGGCGCTTTGCTCGCCTACGCGATCCGCGCCAGCTCACCGCCCTGCTGAACGCATTCGGCGTGATCGTCATTCCGGCGTCCGGCGGTGACTTTCAGCACAACGCCGCCGTGCTTCTGGTGGACGACGAAGGCCGGCTCGCGCGGGTGCTCGATGCG
>DATFOL010000648.1:0-6308 GCA_035265545.1 Gemmatimonadaceae bacterium
GCGTCCGGCAACGTCAGCGGGAGGAGAAGCTGCGCGTCGTGCGTGGGCCCGCCTGTTTCCCCCCGCCGGGCCGCGCGCCACACCGCGCCGATCGGGAACCTCGGGATGCGTACACAGGCGACGCGCCACTCCGATTGCACAGCTCACCTCCACGGTTCGAAGTGTTCCGCCCTTCTCGACGCGCACGGCGATCGTGCGGACTGGGGTCGGGTCGACGTCGGTGCTACTGGGAACTGATCCTCGGTGGGGAGTGGGGGGCGGGGGGTGTCGTCGTTTCCCCGGCGTCGTGCGTTCGACGAGCAATCGCACCGCGCCGCCGAGCTGCGACGCGGCGCCTGTTCGGTCGCCGAGCACGACGAACGCCGCATTCGACTCCCGCGCGAGTCGCGTCAGTCGCACCGCCGCCGACTTGGTGAGCACCGGCGCGCCGTCGAGCACGACGAGCGCGAACGCGCCACTCCGAAGGAGGACGTCGGCGCACCAGGCGGCGCGCCCCGCGTCGCGGGGACGGATGATCCATACCCCTTCCGCATCGCCCAGGTGCACCCAGTCGCGCGCGTCGAGCGTGCGCTGCGCGTCCACGTACGCCACCCACCCGTGCGCGGCGACGGCGGATTCCACGATCGCGCGGGTGAGCGTGGTCTTCCCGCTCCCCGTGGGCCCGACGATCTCGGTCAACCGCCCGCGCGGCAGCCCGCCTCCCACCAGCACCGCGTCCAACGCCGCGACCCCGGTGGGAAGCGCGGGAGTGGGTGGAGGTGGCGGAGGGAGGAGCTTGACCAGCTCGGCGATCGACAGCGACATGCGGGAGGGGAGAGGCAGATATCGGGCCGATACCGAAGAAATACCGAAAATAGGGGTCGCAGCTCCGGGCGACTCGGCATCGCCGCCGAGTCCGCCGCGGGGGGTTCTATTTACCGAACGAAGGCCGAAAGTGCAAGCCTTGCCGCGCGAGCGACCGGAGGGCGGAGAACCGCGTCAGCAGACGGCGCCCAGGGTGCTCTGCGCGGGGAGCTCGCTCCCCGAAGGGGTGCCCGACGATCCCTGTCCCCCCAGCTGTACCGCGCGGCTCCCCGAAGAGGTCATCACCGCGCGGCCGGCGTTTTCCAGTCCGCGTCCTCGGCGGACGAGGAGCACCTCGCGCAGCTCGAAGATCTGGCGCACCCGCCGATCGCCGAGCCGGGCCGGCTCGAACCGGAGCCCGGGGACGATCGCGAACGCCGCCGCTCCGTAACTCGGATCGCTCGCGCGCACCAACCGGGCGGTCCGCACTTCCGGGCGCCCGAGCGTGTCGACGACGACCTCGATCAGTGCGGCGAAACAGTTCCGATCGCGCCCGGTGGGCATGAAGTCGGGGCGCAGGTCGTTCGCGATCCGCCGCGCGGCGACCGTCACCGCGCACGCGCGATAGAGCGGCACGTGGAGATAGTGCGTCGTGTCCTGGTCCAACCGATCGCACGCGCGCCCGCGCACCATGGAAGTGCGGTCGAGATCATCGAGGCGAACGTCGGGCGCGCGTCGCGCGGCGCAGGCGGCACCGAACACGATCGAGAGCACCGCCGATGACAGAACGGCGACACGCGGCAAGCGCATGCGAACGCACATGGTGGAACCCCCGAGGCCGACCAACTCTGGGCGCAATCTGCGTGCGACAGAGAATCCCCGACAGAGGAGAGACGGCGCGAGGGCGCAAAAGCATCCCGCCGGATTGTGACGCCAATGGTCCGTGACGGAGCCAGAACGGAGCCAGAACGGAGCCAGACCGGTCACGGACCACCTCTCACGGGCATTCGTCTCACTGCCCTCCTTGCGCAATTCCCCTCGCGCGGCACATGATCGACGAACCGGCGACGCTGCCGTCCCTCCCCAGAACCATGTCCCGCATCCTCCTCGTCGAGGACAACGAGCTCAGTCGCGACATGCTGTCGCGCCGCCTCACCCGCCGCGGCTACGAGGTCCTCACCGCCGCTGATGGCGCCGAGGCCGTGGAGACGGCGCGCACCGGCACGCCGGATCTCATTCTCATGGACATGAGCTTGCCGGTGATCGACGGGTGGGAGGCGACGCGCCGACTGAAGGCGCAGCCGGACACGCGCCGGATCCCGATCATCGCCCTGACCGCCCTCGCCATGGCCAGCGACGAGCGCATGGCGCGCGACGCCGGCTGCGACGACTTCGATACCAAGCCGGTCGATCTCCCGCGGCTCCTCGAAAAGGTCGAGCGCTGGCTCGGCGCGCGGCCGAGCGCGTGACGGATGCGACCGACGACGTCGAGCTGCACGAGCTGGTGTGCGAGGCGCGCCGGGAACGGCTGGGCGACCTGCTGGCCTTCGTCGATCGCGCCTGCGCGCGCGCCGCGCTCGACGCCGAGGTCGCGTTCGACGTCCGGCTGGCCACCGAGGAGGCCGTGACCAATGTCATCGAACACGGCTACGCGGGTGCCGCCAAGCCCGGGCCGATCACGATCCGCTTCCACCGTGACCGACGACAGGTCGTGGTCACGATCGACGATCTCGCGCCGCCGTTCGATCCCGCGACGATCCGCCCCGCCGACCCGAGCGCCCCGCTGGAGCAGCGCGGCATCGGTGGCCTGGGATGGCACTTCGTCAATCGGGTGATGGACGAGGTACGGCACGAGCACCGACACCCCCACGGCAATCGCCTGACGCTCGTCAAGCGACTGCCCGCCACGCACTGACCGTTCACCAAACACTCATGGACATCGTCGTCGAGCAGCGCGCGCCCACCACGGTGGTGCGCATCACCGGCAGCGTGGACGGGCTCACCGCCGACACGCTCATGGCCACGCTGCAGCAGCAGATCGATGCGGGGAACACCCGCCTGATCGCGGACCTCAGTGGCGTGAGCTACACGAGCAGCGCGGGGCTCCGTGCCCTGCTCGCCACGGTGAAGCAGGCCCGCTCGGCCGGCGGCGACTTCCGGCTCGCCGGCGTGCTGCCGCCCGTGCACAAGGTGCTGGAGATGAGCGGCTTCACGACCATCCTCAAGCTGTATCCCGACGTCGACGGCGCCGTCGCGAGCTATCCCGCATGAGCCCCGCGCCCCGCAAGCGCGTCGCGCTGGTGATCGGCGCGGGCAGCGTGAAGTGCGCCGCCGCGCTCGGCCTGTGGAAGGTGCTCAAGCGCGAAGGGATCGCCGTCGACATGGTCGTCGGCTGCAGCGGTGGGAGCCTCTACGCCGCGGCCATGGCGCTCGGCTACGACGCGGAAGAGACAGAGGCAATGACACTCTCGATGTGGAACCGCGACGTGACCAAGCGCCGCGACTACGCCTCGATGCTGGGTGCGTTCCTGCCAAAGATGTTCAAGTTCCGCGGCCACTTCGCCATGGTGCACGGCGAGCCGCTGATCGAAGCACTCCGGAGGGGGTTCGGCGACAAGACGTTCACCGACACGGTGCTTCCGCTGTACGTCGTGGCCACCGAGCTGGCCACTGGGCAGCAGGCGACCCTCGCAGACGGCAAGATCGTCGACGCCGTGCGTGCGAGCATCGCGATCCCATACATCTGGGAGCCGTGGGAAGTGAACGGGAAGCTGCTGCTCGACGGCTGCCTCTCCGCGCCGCTGCCCGTGGACGTCGCGATCAAGGAAGGCGCCGACGTGATCCTCGCGATGGGGTTCGAGAGCCCGTACCCGCGTCGGATCCGCTCCGCGACCAGCTACGCCTTCCACGTGAACAGCATCTACACGAACAATCTGTTCCGGGCGAACTACTCCTTCCACAACCTCGCGCACCACGCCGAGATCATCCCGATCGTGCCGGAGTTCGGCGAGCCGGTAAACCTGTTCGATACCCACAAGTTCGGTCACGTGATCGCTTGCGGTGCCCGCGCCGCGGAGGAGCAGCTGCCGTATCTCCAGCAGCTGCTCGGCGAGCCGGCACCCGCGACCTCCGCCGCGGAGACTACGCGAGCGCAATGAGCATCACGGACAAGATCGCGGCCGCGCACGTGCCGGCGGGCACGATCCTCGTCGTCGACGACAACGAGATGAACCGCGATCTGCTGTCTCGGCGCCTGCGGCGTGATGGCCACACCGTGCTCATCGCCGAGCATGGACGCGCGGCACTCGATCGGCTGGCGGAGCAGCCGTTCGACCTCGTACTGCTCGACATCATGATGCCCGAGCTCACCGGCTACGAGGTTCTCGAGATCATGAAGCGGGACGCGGCGCTCCAGCACATTCCGGTCGTGATGATCACCGCGGCGACGGAGGAGGAGTCGATCGTGCGCTGTCTGCTGCTGGGCGCGGACGACCACCTGCCGAAGCCGTTCAACCCGGCGATCCTCCGGGCGCGCGTCGGCGCGTCGCTCGCGAAGAAGCGCCTGCACGACGCCGAGCAGGTGTACGCGAAGAGCCTCGAGCGGGAGCTCGAGATCGGCCGCGAGATCCAGCTCGGCTTCCTCCCGGACACCCTGCCCTCGCCCGCCGGTTGGGAGCTGCGCGCGCACTTCCGGCCGGCGCGGCAGGTCGCGGGTGATTTCTACGATGCGTTCGCGCTCGACGACGGCCGTGTCGCGTTGGTACTCGCCGACGTATGTGGCAAGGGCGTCGGCGCGGCGTTGTTCATGGCGCTCTTCCGGAGCCTGCTGCGCGCACTCGCGGGGTCGGAGTTCGCCGCGGCGGCGACGACGCGCGAGGGGCTGTGCGCGACGGTGCAGGGGACGAACGACTACATCGCTCGCACTCACGGAAGTGCGAACATGTTCGCCACGGCGTTCGTCGCGGTGCTCGACCCGGCGTCGGGCGTGCTCGAGTACGTGAACGCGGGGCACGAGCCACCGACGGTGCTCGGTGCCAATGGCGCGCTTCGCGCGCGGCTCGCGCCGACCGGGCCGGCGCTCGGCCTGATGCCTGACCTGGAGTTCGGCGTGTGCAGCGAGCGGCTCGCGCCTGGTGAGACGCTGTTCGCATTCACGGATGGCGTGACGGACGCACGCGATCCGAGCGACGAGGCCTTCGGAGAGGAACGATTGATGGCGCTGCTCCAGACGGAGGGCATGCCCGCAGCGAAGCTGCTCGAGCACGTGGACGAGGCGCTCAGCGCCTACATCGGCAGCGCCGCACAGTTCGACGACGTCGCGATGATCGCGACGCGGAGGGTCGCATGACGACGAGAGGGATGACGGCGCCGCGCGCCGCCGAAACGCACCGCGGATTCATGGGCCTGCTCGTCCCGCGCGGGCGACGACTGCACCCGATCCTCCGGCTCGACTACATCGTTCGCGTCTCGATGTACCCGCTCTACTTCGTCCTCCTCGCCGTCGCGCTCTACCCGGATCGAGGCACGCCGTTCTTCTGGGCACTGCTGAGCTTCCACCTCTTCGTCTGGCCGCACCTCGCACTCGTGATGGCGTCGCGGGCAAAGAACCAGAAGTACGGCGAGTACCGCAACCTGCTGATCGATTCGCTGATCATCGGCTGCTACCTGCCGATTGCGTCGTTCAATTTCGGACCCTGCGCCGCAGCGGTGCTGGGCATCTTTGCCGGATGCATCAGCGTCGGGGGGTGGCGCCTGGGTGCGCTCAGCGCGCTGGCGATCGCCCTCGGCGTCGCGTTCGGCAGCGCGCTCGTCGGAGTGCACTTCGATCCGCTCGGCGGCCACCTCCTGGCGCAGGGACTCGGCATCGCGGTGATCTTCATCTACGTCACCGTGTTCAGCTGGCAATCGTACGGTCAGGCGCAGCGCATGGTTCGCGCGGCGAAGCAGATCGAGGCGCAGACGATGGACCTGCAGCACAACAGCACATTGCTCGAGGAGCGCACCCACCAGCTCGAGCTCGCCCGCGATGCGGCCGAGGCGGCGAACTCGTCGAAGTCGCAGTTCCTCGCGAACATGAGCCACGAGCTCCGCACGCCGCTCAACGCGATCATCGGCTACAGCGACCTCCTGATCGAGGAGGCCGAGGAGCTCGACGCGCAGGACCTCGTCCCCGACCTCGACAAGATCCGCTCGTCGGGCAAGCACCTGCTCGGACTGATCAACGACGTGCTCGATCTGTCGAAGATCGAAGCGGGAAAGATGGAGATGTCGCTCGAGACGTTCGAGGTGCGTGACGTGATCAGTGCAGCGACAGCGATGGTACGCCCGCTGGTGGAAAAGAATGGCAACGTCCTCGAGGTTGCGATGGACGAGCACATCGGCGAGATGCACTCCGATCTCACTCGCGTGCGTCAGATCCTCCTCAACCTGCTCAGCAACGCGAGCAAGTTCACCTCGAACGGCACGGTGTCGCTGACGGTGACGCGCGAGGAGAAGCGGGATCGCGATTGGATCGTGTTCGCCGT
>DATFOL010000649.1:0-4923 GCA_035265545.1 Gemmatimonadaceae bacterium
ATCGTTGCTCGCGCGTTTGCGCTCAGCGCGAGCGGCGGGCCTGTCGAGGGCGCGGTGGGCGGTCGAGTCGACTCGCACCCGATTGCGCCAGCGAGGGCGAGCAGCGCGAGAGAGGGGCAGCGTATCGGGCGAAGCCGTTGCCGAGGAAGATGCATCATGGCAGGTTCTCCTGCGGGGAGGGTGGATCGTGCAGGCGCGAGCGCCGCGGTCCGACGGCTGGCGCGCCGAACGGGTAGCCAAACGAGTGCGCAACACGCTGCGTCCGGCCAGGGCCCGAGCTGGAAGTGACACAGCAGCGCTGAGGTCCGGTGAACACCGTGTCGCGTCGCCGTGGCCGGGCAGGTGAGAAGCCCCACGCGATTGACGCTGCGCGACGCGGGCGCTCGTCTCGAAGTCGTCGACAACCGTGGTGGCGACGGCGGCGAAGCAGTGCTGCAGCCGGGAGGAGGGAGCCGGCGTCATCGAGGGGAGCATCGTCACAGCCCGGGTAACGACCGGGAACGGACGAGCGTCGCGGCACCGCGACCCTCTCAAGCCAACCTATGGGTCCAGGTGCTGCGTGCAAGCAGTCGGGGCCGCGGGCGCCGCGACCTGCGCCTCGTTCGCTCGGCCGCCGAGTCGACGAGGACCGAGCGGCTCGCTCCGCGCGACTCTAGATGGTGCGCTTCGTCGCTTTCGGCAGCGATGGGGTTCCCGGCCCCGCATCCGATACGATGCGGCCGAAGTAGACCTCGCCCTTCGACGGCTCGGTGGCACCCGTACCCTTGTGCAGCTCCGCCGCGAGCTCGCCACCGATGAGGACGACGAACATCGAGTAATACATCCACGTCAGCAGGATGATCACGCCACCGATGGTGCCGTACGTCTTGTTGTACGACCCGAAGTTCTGAACGTAGAAGCGGAAGAGAAGCGTCGCGACGATCCAGAGCAGGGTGGTGATCGCCGAAGCGACGAAGACGTGCGACCAGCGCTGCTGTACGTTCGGCAGCAGCTTGAACACGATGGCGCCCACGCAAACGAGCAGCACGACGGCGAGCACGAGCTGCAGCACAGTCCACGCGGCGACGGCGGCGTCACCGAGGCCGAGCAACGAACCGATCCAGCGCGCGACGCGCTCGCCATCGAGGAAGACCATCGTCGCGACGATCATGATGCCGCCGGCGATCAGCAGGACGCCGACGCGCAGCAACTGCTTCTTCCACCAGGGGCGTGTCTCGCTCACGTCGTACGCGATGTTGAGCGCACCCATGAGGGCGCCGAAGATGTTGGAGCCCGACCATCCGGCGAGCAGCACGCCCACCGACATGATCCCCGCGTTGCCGCTCGAAGTGATGATCTCGCCGAGCACGCGGCGCAGCAGCGAGAGCGTATCGGCGGGCATCGTGGTGGAGAGGCGCCCGAGCATCGACTCCATCAACTGTTGTCCATTCCCGATGAGACCGAGCATCGGAGTGAGGAAGAGGAGGAGCGGAAAGAGCGAGAAGAAGAAGTAGTAGGCCGTCTCAGCGGCAAGCGAAGGAATGCGATCCTCGCCGATCTCCTTCACTGTCCTCTTGACGATCGGAACGACGTCGTAGCCCTTGATCCGCATGAATGCGCAAATGCCTGGTGGAGGTCACGGGCATCGGGGGCAAAGCATGGGCCAGGAAGCGGTGAGTGGGTGAGTGCGATCGTGTGTGAGTGAGAAACGGCCTCGGGAGGCAGAAGCTCCCGAGGCCGCGCACTCACGCACCAGCTCAATCACGCACTCACGGCTCTATCTCGTCGAACGCTCGAGCTCCAATGCGCCGAATACCGTCTCCGCGCGGATGCGCAGCTTCCGCCTGGAGGTCTCCCAGTTGCGCGAATACCAGGCATCGGCGCGCTTCACCATGCCTTCATGGTCGAACCCGGCAGCGACGCGCTGGATCTCGAGTCGGACGCCGACGTCCTCGGGCACGCGCAGCGTCGTCTTGCCGATCGCGACGCGCGTGAGCACGGTCATGTCGCGCTGCCACGTTCCACTGAAGTCGAGATCGATCGATCCCAGGCCGCCGCGCACGCGGATCTGATCGGCGTTGGAGTTGCCGAGATGGAGCGCGGTGAAGCTCGCCGCGCCGATGTCGACGTTGAGCTCGCGCATGTGCGCGCGGTTCGGCAGGGTGAAGCCGAGCGTCGCATCTGTGGCGCCGCATTCGAGGCGCACCGACTGCAGGGCGAGTCCCCCGAGCTCCAGCATCGCCTCGGTGCCGCCGAACTCGAGATCGAGATCGAGCGGGACGACGCGCGGGAGGAGCAGCCGCAGCTCGCCGCTCTCGGAGCCCGGACCCGAAGACACGCGAGAGTTTGTGGTCCTCGGCTCGAGGCCGAGTATGGCGCTGCGCTGTTCCATGTCGTAGCGATGAAGCGGCGCGGCGCGCTGCTCGTCGTAGCGGAGGTGCATGCCGTAGAGCAGCGCCGCGTCGGTGCCGCGCACGTCGACGCGACCAGCGCCGTAGTGCACCTTGATCCGCTGCGCCGCGGTGTCGCGGAGCTGACGTGAGACGTCGAGCGAGCGCCACCGCGGGCCGTCTTGGGCGTGCGTCGCGACGAGGGGAGCGCAGAGCGCGATCACCGCCAGGGCGCGCGCCCTCATCTCGCCTCCTTTGCGACGGCGACGGGTCTGCGTGCGGCTACCACTCCGGCGACGGGCGTGGGGGTTTGCCACGCCGCGAGCTCGACGGGGCGGCTGCCGCTGGCAAGGCGCCGGTGAGTGCCGGCTCGCGAGAGGATGGCGGCGCCGAGACCGAGCGTGACCGCAGCCCAGGTGGCGGCCACGGCCGCGGCGCGGATCACGGTGGCGGCCATCGGCGCCCAGACCAGCAGGCTCGCGAGCAGCCAGAGGGAGAAGAAGATCGCGACCCCGACGACGAGTGTCCCGAAGGCGCGCGCCCGCTCCGGCGCGTCGCGTGTCCGCCAGACGGCGCTGCCGATCAGCTGGGCGACGCCGAGGAAGCCGAGTGTCACGAGCCCCGCCATGGCCACGGCGTACGCGACGATGGCGAAGGGGATGAGGAGGATCCCGATGACGGTGAGCGCGAGAGCGATGCAGAGCACCACCATCGCGGGAAGCAGCAGCAGCTGCCCGGCGAGGCCGACCCAGAATGCGCGCGCGAAGCGCAGCTCCACCGTCTCGACGACCTCGCGCAGGTTGGGACCCGCAAACAACAGGACTCCGATGGCGACGATGAGCAGCACGGCGAAGCTCCCGACGACCACCTTGGCGGCCGCGAGAGTGCGTTGAGCAGGGCTCTGGGCTACGGCGACAGGAGCTGCCGTCTCGAGCAGCGCCGGCAGCGCGTTCATCGTCCGGATCTCGCCGTCGACGCGGCCGCTGTCGGCGAGGACACGTCCACCCACCGACAGCGCATGCCCCGTGACGTGTCCGCCCGGTCGGATGGTGACGTCGCCGCCCAGGCTGACCACCGATCCGTCGACGGTGCCGGCCACATCGATCGTGCCCTGGGCGACGACGGTGCCTTTCACGCTCGCGCCGGCGGGGACGGTTCTCGCGCCTCGGGTGACGCTATCTGCCGGGGGCAGTCCGGCGATCTGCTCTCCTTTGGCCAGCCGCTCCAGCGCCCGACTCACCTCACGCGTGTCTCCGGACTGCCCGAGGAGGGCGGAAGGGATCAGCGTGAAGACGAGGGCGAGGAGGGGGCGAAGATGCGCACGCATCCTACGCCCGGCGCGACGACGCCGTCGCGAGTCGCCGGATCGCCAGGACGGTGCCGAGGGCGGTGCCGAGGAAACCGATCACCAGCAGAGTGACGCCAAGCGTGCCCGCTGCCTGAAGCGCCGCCATGGCGGATTCGCCGAGGACCGCCACCACAACGTCGCGCGCGGCACCCAGCACCAGCGACTGGAGCCGGCCGATGAACAGGCCCGTGGCGAACACCACGGCGTCCCCCCGACTGGCGAGCCAGACGATCGCGACGGTCAGCAAGCCGGCGATCGACGTGCCCATGATCGCTGCGGCCGCCCTCGCCGGTCCGGCTTTGGGGAGCCACCGGAACACCGAATCACGGGCCGCCACGTGGGCGGGGACGAAGACGGGCACCTGCGCCATCACCCGGTCCGCCAACCGCGAATCGGGGGCGAAGTGGGGCAGGGCCTCGAGGGCATCCACGACGATGCGGGCGTCGTCGAGCCTCGCCCGGCAGTCGTCGCATTCGGCGACGTGTGCACGAAGCGGGGCGACGCCGAATCCGGCCTCGCCGTCGACCAGCAGGTCGATCTCGTTGGGGAGCAGGTGTCTGTGGTTCACGATTCCTCTGGTCCCTGGTACGGGGGGAGGGTTGCCAAGGTTTCAGGACGGCGGATTGCCCCTTTGGGGGGCCAGGGGGCGCTCATTCTCGCGTATGCTCCAACGCCCGGCGAAGCTCGTGCCGGGCGCGGTGGATGTAGGTCTTGACGGTGCCGAGGGGGAGATCGAGGGTGGTGGCGATCTCCTCGTACGACCGGCCCTCGACGTGTCGGAGCAGGATGCATGATCGGTATTCGGGCCTGAGCTCGGCGATGGCCCGCTCGATCGCCGAGCCGAGCTCCTTGGCCTCCATCTCTTCGAGCGCGGTCTCCGACGAATCCGACAGCTCGATGGCCGAGGCCATCACCGCATCGGGGGTGGTGGCGTGGGGGGAGCCATCCATGCTCACCGTGTCGAGCTGGCGGCGGCGCAGATGATCGATCGCGACGTTGTTGGCGATCTTGAACAGCCAGGACGAGAACTTGAACTCCGAGCGATAGCGGTCGAGGTGCGAGAGCACCTTGATGAAGCTGTCCTGGGTCAGGTCCTCCGCGAGCTCCCGATCGCGCACCATGCGGAAGATCAGCGAGAACACCGGGCGCTCGTACCGGCGAATCAGCTCACGGTGCGCGACTTCGCGGCCCTCGAGCGCGAGGGCG
>DATFOL010000650.1:0-9646 GCA_035265545.1 Gemmatimonadaceae bacterium
AGCGCGCTGTGCAGGACCGCGATCTGGTCGCCGAATACAGCGCGGAAGCGATCGACCGTCTGTGGTGTGAGCGCGATCACGGGCACGAGCACGATCGCCGACTTTCCCTCCTCGAGCACGACGCGGCGGAGCAGCTCGAGGTACACGAGCGTCTTGCCGCTACCCGTCACCCCGTGGAGCAGCGCGACGTGCCCCGGTGGCGCAGCGGCGAGCCGCGCGAGCGCGCGGCGCTGCGGCTGCGTCGGCACGTGCGTGTCCGGCGCACGGCGCTCGCGCGAGAGAAATGGATCGCGCGACACCGTCTCCTCGACGATCTCCGCCAGTCCGCGCGCGACGAGCCCGCGCAGCACCGAGGGAGAGAACGGGAGCTGGTCGTGCAGATGCTCGATCGTGGCGCGCCCGCCCATCGCCTCCAGCAGCTCGTAGAGCGCACGCTGCTGCGGTGCCCGCGCGAAGATGCGATCGCGCCGCAGCAGGGACGGCAGCTCGTGTCCGATCTGGAGCACGCGCCTGGTCTTGCGCGCCGGCACCGGCATCCCCGCGCCGGTGAGCGCCGCCGGCAGCGCGCACCGCAGCGCGACGCCGAGCGGCACGAGGTAGTACTCGGCGATCCACCGGCACAGCGCGAGCATCGGCGCGTCCAGCGACGGCGCGTCGTCGGGCGCGGCAATGACGTCCTTGTACTTGATCCCCTCGCGCGGCTCGGCGTCGCCGAGCACGATCCCGATCTCGCGCTTGTTCCGGAACGGGACCAGTACGCGCGATCCCGGCTCGACGCTGCCGCTCAGACCCTCGGGGATGCGGTAGCTGAACGTCCGGAAGAGGGGGAGAGGGAGAGAGACGGCGACGAGGGGCATCTACCAAGATACTGCCACACCAGTACCGGGTACTCGAGTACCGAGTACGAGACCCGGTCAGCATGCCCCTGAATGCACCTCGGAGTCGCGACCCGGAAAGGCCGTATGGCAACAGCGCGTCCCGAGCGAGGGACGCGCCGTGCCTTCAGGGGAGCAGTCGCGAGCGTCTGGGTACCGGGTACTCGAGTACTCGGTACGGCAGTGGCAGTTATCGCAACTCCACCCCCAACCCGGCGCGAGCCGGCAACTTCACTACCCCACCCTCGATCGTCGCCCCCTCATAGGGATCGTTCGCCACGAGCGCCGCCCCGTCCAGATCCGCGTAGTCGAGCAGCGGCGCGAGATGCGCCGCGGCCGTGATGCCGAGCGAGCTCTCGACCATGCACCCGCACATCACGCTCATGCCGTGCGCGCGCGCCGTCGCGACCATGCGCCGCGCTTCGCACAGGCCGCCGCACTTGGCGAGCTTGATGTTGATCCCGTCCACCGCGCCCGCCAGCGCCGGGATGTCCGTCGACACGAGGCAGCTCTCGTCGGCGATGATCGGCAGCGCCGAGCGCTCGCGCACGAAGCGGAGCCCCGCGATATCGTGCGCCGGCAGTGGCTGCTCCACGAACTCCACGCCGAGCTCCTGCAGCAGCGGGATCATTCGCAGGGCGTGCTTCGGCGCCCACGCGGCGTTGGCGTCCACGCGCAATACCTTGCCCGGCTCCATCTCGCGCACGATCCGTATGATCCGCTCGTCCCAGTGACTGCCCAGCTTGACCTTGAGCACCGGATAGCCCGCGGCTTCCTGCACGCGCGTTCGCAACGTCGCCTCGTCGGGCGCGATGCCGATCGTGAAGCTCGTCGGCGGTGACGCGGCGGGATCGAGCCCCCACAGCCTGTAGAGCGGCACGCCGAGCCGCTTTGCGACGAGGTCGTGCAGCGCCGCGCTCACCGCGGCGCGCGCCGAGGCGTTGAAGCGGATGGCCCTGGCCAGTCCATGCTCGAGCGCCTCGAGCGACCAGCCATCCGCGTCCTCGAGCACCGCGGCGAGCAGCGGCAGCACGCTCACCACCGAGTCCGCCGTCTCTCCGTAGTGCTTGCTCGGCGCGGCCTCGCCCCAGCCGGTCGATCCGTCGTCGTCGCTCACCGTGACCCGCACGACGCGATATTCGCTCGATCCGCCGCGCGCGATGATGAACGGGTGCTTCGTCTGGAGCGCGATGATCTCGTGCGAGAGCTTCATGCGCGGAACGAAGGCGTGCGGATGCGTGACAGGATCGCACCGCGATGCGCCGTGGCCGGCTCCTCGGAGCCGCCGAGGAACGAGATCAGCGCGTCGGCGAGGGCGGTGCCGCGCTCGTAGCGGTCGGCGGCCGACTTCTCGAGGCAGCGCATCACGATCGTCGCGAGCGCCTCGGGCACCCGCGAGTCGATCTCGCCGATGGGCACCGGCTTCTCGTGCACGTGCTTGTAGCCCACCGAGAACGCATCCGCGCCATCGAACGGCGGAAACCCCACGAGCGCCTCGTACATCACCACGCCGAGCGCGTACAGGTCGCTCCGTCCGTCGACGAGCTTTCCCATCGCCTGCTCGGGGCTCATGTAGTGCGGCGTGCCCATCGCGCGACCGCTCGCCGTCAGCCGTCCGTGAAAGCGCGCCGTCGCGATCCCGAAGTCGGTGATCAGGGCGTTGCCGTCCTCGTCGAACAGGATGTTGTCGGGCTTCACGTCCCGGTGCACCACGCCGCGCTGGTGCGCGTGATCCAGCGCCACCGCCACCTGCGCCGCGGCGGCCGCCGTCGGCTGCGCTCCCACCGACCGCTCGCGCTGCACGCGGTCGGCGAGCGACCCGCCGCCGAGGTAGGGCATGACGATGTAGACCGTCTCGCCCATCTCACCGAAGTCGAGCACCGGGCAGATGAACGGGTGCACCAGCTTCGCCGCCGCTTCCGCTTCCCGGCGGAACCGCTCGGTCATCTCGCTGTCCCGCGCGAGATGCGCATGCAGCACCTTCAGCACGACCTCGCGCGCCAGCGGCATCTGCTCGGCGCGGAACACCGTCGCCATGCCGCCGCCGCCGAGGCGCTTCAGGATGCGATAGCGCGTGCCCGTCGCGCGACGCAGCGCGGTGATCTCCTCGTCGGGCCGCTCCGTCGGCGGGGCCGCTACCTCGGGCAGCACCGACGAGCAGCGGCTGCACGACGCGGCGAGGGCGCGATTCCACGTGCCACACTCGGGACAGAACACGTCAGCCCCCGAACTGCATCTGGACGAAATCATACGGCGGCCAGGGGCCGGTGAGCTCGAGCCGGATGTTCGGCGCGCGGCTTCCCTGCTCCTTCACCTTGGATGCGAACTCCTTCCACAGCTCCTGCTCGACCAGGAACGACGCGCTCAGCACGATGCCCGTGAGCTGCTCGGTGCGGAGCGGCACCGTGGCCACCGCGGAGCGGCGCAGGTCGCGGAGCGCGTCCGCGGCCGCGGCGGCGAGGTCCGAGCCGACTTCACGCTCCGACGCTTCGCCCGGACGCCACACGTGTACGCGACCGACCACGCGGTCATCGACGAAGCTCAGCGCGTCGCTGAGAGCGACGTAGTGCAGCTCGAGCCAGCGCGTCACCGCCTCGCGCGACCGGAACACCACACCGACCGGCGCCGGCAGCACCGCGGCCCGCTTGGCATACGCGGAGACCGCGCCGGCCATCACGGTCGCGGCTTCCTCGGTCGGCTCCACGACGGCATACGCGCCCGGCGCGACGATCGCCGCGAGATCGCGTACGACGATCAGCTCCGTGCCCAGCACCGGCGTGCCGCGCGTGCTCGCCTCGACGAACGTGACGCCGAACAGGTTCAGCGCCACACCGATCTCCTTGTCACCCCGGGTCCGCCTCACATCGACCTCACGTGCGGGTGCGCGCCGCCATCCGTTCCTGATCGCCGCTCCAGCCATCTAGGACGACCACCACCACCCACACGTCCCGAAGAGGTTTCCCCTGACCTTGGAGTCGCCCGCCTCACCCGAGCGCTCCCAGATGGACCACGCACGCGTCGCCGAGCCGGTCGGGCACGTACCCTCCTTCCAGGGAGCTCACGAGTCGTCCGCCGCACCACTGCTCCGCCCGCGACACCATCTCGCGCGTCATCCGGTCCACGTCGTCCAGCTCGAGGGTGAAGCCGCCCAGGGGATCGCCCGCCAGCGAGTCGAAGCCCGCCGACACCAGCACCAGGTCCGGCGTGAAGCCGACGGTGGCGGCGTCGACGGCGGACAGAAACGCACCCACGTACGTCTCCCGTGTGCGACCCGCCGCCATCGGCACGTTCCACACGCTGCCATGCGGCCCGCGATCTTCCGCCGGCCCCGTCCCCGGGTACCAGGGCCACTGGTGCATCGACACGAAGCGGATCTCCGGCGTGTCCTGCACCAGCGCCTGGGTGCCGTTCCCGTGATGCACGTCCCAATCGACGATGAGCACGCGCTCGGCGCGGTGTCTCGTCCGCGCGTAATGCGCGCCGACCGCGACGTTGCCGAACAGGCAGAAACCCATCCCCGAGCCGCGCAGCGCGTGATGTCCCGGTGGCCGCACCGCGCAGAAGCTGCGGCGCGGCCCGTCGCCGAACGCGAGATCCAGCGCGGCCAGCACGGCACCCGCGCCTGCCGTCGCCGCCGCCCACGACCCCTCGCTGACCACGGTGTCTGCGTCGAGCCGTGCACCGCCGGCGGCAGCGAGCTGCTCTATGGTCGTTACGTACCGGGCGTCGTGCGCGAGCGCGAGCTCCGCCGCCGTCGCGTGGCGCGCCTCGCGATGCTCGAGCCGCTGGAACAGCTCGAAGTCGTTGCGCAGCGCACGCGGAATGGCCCGCAGCCGGCCGACGTGCTCGGGGTGGCCCCAGCCCGTGTCGTGACGGCCGCAGTCGGAGTGGGAGATGTAGGCTACGGAGGGCAAGGCTGGCTGAGATAAGGCGCTGCCGTACTCGGTACTCGGTACTACCGACGTACCTGGACCGGCATACTCGTCCCACGAATGCGCGTCGAGCTCTCTGGGAGAAGACGCTGAGTAGAACGTCCGGATAGAGCGGTGAGCGGCGCCTTCGTCTGAGTCATCAGGAGGGTCCGGGTACGACCTGATACCAGGTACTCCGTACGGCAGTGCCTACCTATTATCGAACGGGCCTGCGCCGGCGGTTGGTAACCAGAAAGATCGATCCATCCACCGCGCCAGCCACGGCGAGCGAGGCGGTCTCGTCCAGCACCTCCCAGCCGTTGAGCTTGAGGACGTACCCGTCCTCCTGAAGCTCGGTCCCCGGATAGAGCGCCTCGAGCGCGCGTCGCTTGATCGTCGTCACCGGCTCGTCGGGCGACGCGTGCACCCGCACGACGTCCCACACTTCCGGCATCTCGACGCGCACCGTGATCGCCGGCCCGTTCGGCGCGGCCAGCTCGATGGTGTCGCCGCGGGTGCGAAGCTGCGCCACGAAAGGCTCGCCATCCGTCATGCGACCACTCCGTGGTCCGCCGGGGCGGGCGGAAGCAGCTTCTCCTCGAGCTGGAAGGGAGGCAGCGTGGTGAAGAAGCGGGCGATCTGCATGTCGAACAGATAGGACGAGCCGGTCACCCGCGTCGCCCCGTCCTGCACCACCGCGGCGATGATGAGCTCCTCTCCACCCTGACCGCGGAAGCTCACGAACGTCGGCCCGTCGCGGTCGATGAAGGTGGCGTAGATGGCGTTTCGTCGCGTGAAGAACTCCTTCGCCTCGGCCAGCACCTCTCCCGGTGCGGCCGTGGTGCGGAACTCCTGGAGCGTGCGCTGGGACTGGTGCATGACGTCGCGGTGTCGGTGACGCTTCGAATCGGCGGTCCGGACGCCGCGACGCGCGGCGACCTCCACCCACGCGTGAAGCTTAACCGAGCGCGAAGGGGAGCGGGGAGTGCGACAGCCGCTCGGGCTCGCGATACTCCAGCGGGAGCTCGACCCGGAAGGTGGAGCCGTGGCCCGGTGCGGAGTCGACGTAGATCTCCCCGCCCAGAACGCGCGCCAGCCGGCGTGCGAGCGAAAGCCCGAGCCCGGAGCCGCCGAATCGGCGTGTCGTGGATCCGTCGACCTGGCGGAACTCGTCGAAGACCTGCTGGTGCAGCTCCTCGGGAATGCCGATCCCGGTGTCCTCGACGCGGTAGACCACGTGCTCGTCGATCACGTTCACCGAGATCCGGATCTCCCCCGACGTCGTGAACTTGTACGCGTTGCTCAACAGCGCGACGAGCATCTTGGAGATCTTGCGGCGGTCGCTCAGCATGACGATCCGCTGCTCGGGCTCGCGCACCCGCAGCGCCACCGAGTCCGACCGCCCTCGCGCATTCGAGAGGGCATCATGCAACGGCTCGCGCACGTCGAACTCCGTCGCCTTGATCTCGAGCCCACCGCGCTTGAGCGTCGTGAGCTCGAGGAGATCGCCGATGAGGTCGAGCAGGTGCTGACTCGACGTCTTCACCTGGGAGAGCGTGTGGCGCTGCTCCTCCGTCACCGGGCCGGCGAGCCCTTCCTCCATCAGCGCGAGGTAGCCCATCACCGCGGTGAGCGGCGTCCGCAGCTCGTGCGAGATGTTCGCGAGGAACTCGTCCTTCACTCGCCGCGCCTCGAGCAGCGCGACGTACTGGCGCTCCAGCTCCGCGTTGGACTCGGTGAGCGCGGCGTTCGCGCGGCGCAGGTCCTCGATCAGCCGCGCCTTCTGCGCCGTCGCCGCCATCTGGTCGGCGACCATCCGCAGCAGCGAGCGCGTCTCGGGGCTGATGGCGCCGGCCTCCTCGAAGTAGAAAGCGACGGCGCCAAGGACGCCGTCGCCTGTCTGCAGGGGTAGCGCGACGATCGCGCGGAACCCGAGCTCATGCGCGACCTCGGCCCAATCTTCGAGTGACGGATCGGACATCACGTCCGGCACCTCGATCACGCGACGCTCGGCCGCCGCCTCGCCGCTCGGTCCGAAGCCGAGCCGCACGCGCATGTCGCCGAGAAAGGGCGTGAATCGCTCGGGCCAGTTGTGCACGGCGGCGAGCCGCATCAGCTCCGACGCGCCGTCGACGAGATAGACGCAGGCGAAGCTCGCGCCCACGAGCGGGCTCACGCGATCGAGCGCGAACTGGAACACCTCCTCCGGCCGGTCGGCCGTGAGGAACGCGTGCACGATCTCGCGGATCGCGATGAGCTCGCGTAATCCGGACTCCGTGCTCTCGGGCACGAGTCGCAATCGGTCGCTGGTCACAAGTGTGGGCCTGTTCACCTCGCCAATATGACGAGGGAACTCTTGCAAGGCCACATGTTTATCAGCGAGCTCTTCCTTTAGGCACAGTCAGTGTGCGCACTTCTACTCGATGCACCAGCACGTTCGGCGGCGTGCCGAGCACGTGCGCCACGGTGTCGGCCACGTCCTCCGGACGCAGCTTCCAGGCATCCGTGTCCGACGGCACGTGATCGTTGAAGTGCGTCGTCACCGAGCCCGGCATAACCACGGACACCTTCACGCCGTGATCGCGCACCTCGAGCATCAGCGATTCCGACCACGAGGTGACGAACGCCTTCGTCGCGCCGTAGCACGACCCGCCGACGAACGCGCCCCGCCCGGAGATCGAGCCGATGGTGCAGATGTGCCCAGTGCGGCGCGCGATCATTCCCTGCACCACGGCGTGCGTCACGTGATACAGCGCGTTGACGTTGACGTCGATCGTGCGCTGCCAGTCGTCCGCCGTCAGCTCGACGAACGGCTTCAGGACACCGATCCCGGCGTTGTTCACCAGCACGTCGAGCTCGACGCCGGTGAGAGCGGCAGCCACCGCCTGCGGATCGCTCACGTCGAGCACCAGCGCGCGCGCGCGTCCACCGGCGCCGCCGATCGCCGCCACCACCTCGTCGAGCTCCGCGCGATTGCGCGCGGCGACGACGACTTCGTAGCCGTCGCGCGCGAGCCGCTCGGCGATCGCGCGGCCGATCCCGCGCGAGGCTCCGGTCACCAGGGCCGTGCGCGTCATCGCGCCACCCGCGCGACGGTTCCGATCATCGCGCGACCCCGCGCCGTGGTTCCCATCATCGCGCGACCCGCGCGATGGTTCCATAAATCAGCTTCGTGCCGAACTCCAAACTTGCGAGCGGGATCCGCTCGTCGTTTCCGTGCATGCGCTCCTCGTCGTCCTGATTCATCGGGAATGGGAGCAGCCCGAACGCCTGCATCCCCCACGCGCGAAGCCGCGCGCTGTCCGTCGCGCCGGTGCTGAGATACGGCACCGTCGTCAACGACGGGTCGAGCGCCGACGCAGCGTCACGGATCGCCGCGAACATCGGCGAGTTGAAGTCGGACGCCGGCGCGTCGGTGCCGCGCGTGGCGATCCTGAACTCGACGAGCGAGTCGTTCACCACCCGCTCGAGTCGCTTCACCACGCCGTCGATCGACTGCCCGGGCAGCGTGCGGATGTTGAGCGTCGCCGTCGCATCGGTCGGGATCACGTTGCTGCGGATGCCGCTCTGCAGGAGGGTCGCCGAGATGCCGTTGCGCAGAACCGCGTCGAACACGGCGGTGCGGCCCAGCACGCGCGCACCGCGCTGCTGCCGGCGTGCGTCGGACGACGCCACGTCGGCCATCGCCATGCGCTCGTCACGATTCTGCCACACGGCGGCGAGGCGCGAGAAGAACTCGCGCGTCGTCGGGTTCACCTGCACGGGCTCCTTGTACTCGGAGATCCTCGCCAGCGCGCGACCGAGGCGCAGGATCGCGTTCCCGGCGAGCGGCACCGAGGCATGGCCACCTGGCCCGTGCGCCGTGATCGTCACCGTGTGCGGCACCTTCTCGGTGTTCTGCACCGCGACGTACAGGCGTCGTCCGCCAACGATGCGCACCCGCCCGCCCTCGTTGAGCGCGAACTCGGCGCGGATCAGCTCCGGATGCTTCGCGATCAGCCAGCCCATCCCCCACTCTCCGCTCTGCTCCTCGTCGGAGTTGGCGACGAAGATCACGTCGCGCGAGAGTGTGCCACCCTTGTCGACCACGTGTCGCTTGAGCAGCAGCATCGTCTCGAGGTTTGCCGCGAGCATCCCCTTGTCGTCGATCGCGCCTCGGCCGTAGAGGTACTCGCCCTTGATCTCCGCCGCGAACGGATCCACCGACCAGTGCGCACGCTCGACGCCGACGACGTCCATGTGCCCCATGATGAGCACCGGCTGCTTCGATCCGTTGCCCTTGATGCGCGCCACGAGCGCTCCGCGTCCCGGCGTCGGCTCGAAGAGATGCGTCTCGATGCCGGCTGACTTGAGCGTGCTGTCCAGATAGCGCGCGACCTGCAGCTCGTTGCCGGGCGGGTTCACGGTGTTCATCCGGATCATCGCCTGCAGGTGCGCCAGCGTCTCCTGGCGCGCTGCGGTCCAGTCGGGCTCCTGGGCGTTGGTCGGCGTGGGGATGGACGCGAGCGTCATCAGGCTGGCGAGAGCTGCGAGGGTGCGAGTATGCATCGATCGAGTGGCATGGCCGCTGGCCCCGAGCGCCGCCGGCGACCGAGGGTCTCCGACAAGATAGTGTCCGTGCCGCGAAAGCTGTGCTCTGTCGCGGGTCGTGCGGGTAGGCGAGATTCGAACTGCAATGCAGCACCCACCCGCCTCCGATTCGCGTATGCCGATCGTCCTCCGAGAGCCGCTCGTCGCGGCCTCCGTCACGCTCTCGCTCGCGGCGTCAGTCACGGCTCAGCCGCCGGCAGCCGTCGCCGGGGGTCCAACCCGCGCAGAGCTCGTCGCGCGTCTCGACTCGATCGCCGCCGATTTCCTCCA
>DATFOL010000651.1:0-14719 GCA_035265545.1 Gemmatimonadaceae bacterium
ATGGCGCGCGAGCCTGACGCTCCAGCTACGCGCTAGCCAGCGGCGACGTCGGCGGACGACGTCTGGACGCTACCACAGGCGTGCCAACGGCGGGAACACGGATCGGAGCGGATGACCCGGTTGCCACGGATTGGCTCAGCCGTGGCGCACGGATCGCTGCGCCGCAGCCGAAGGAAATCTTTAGGGTCATGGATGGAGAGGCGCGCTGCGGCGATCTCAGAAATCCCGACCCAGAGAGGAGCAGATCCGGCTGCTTCGTAGTTCAGATCCGTTGAGATCCGCGTTCCGTCGTTCCGGCCGCCGCGCGAAGGGCTCCGTACGTCCAACGTCGCGTCTGGCGCGCCCGTTGCCCAACCCTCGGACGGCTCCTCGCGTATGCGAGTGAACCGGTCTCGTCTACTATCCTTGTTCGATGTTCATCTCTGATTTCGCGATCCGTCGGCCGATCATCACCGTCGTCGTGACGATCGCGCTCGTGGTGTTCGGCATCGCCGCGCTCGCGCGGCTCCAGACGGACGAATTCCCCGACATCGACGCGCCGATCGTCTTCATCGGCATCGTCTATCCCGGCGCGTCCCCCGACCAGGTCGAGCGCGAGGTCGTCGACCGGCTCGAGGACCGCATCTCCGGCATCTCCGGGCTCGACCAGCTCACCTCGACATCGAGCGACGGCTTCGCTCAGATCATCGTCCAGTTCAAGTTCGATAAGCCCACCGACGAGGCGACCCAGGACGTGCGCGACGCGATCTCCGCCGTGCGCGCTCAGCTGCCATCCGAGATCATCGAGCCGATCGTCCAGCGCTTCGATCCGGCACAGCAGCCGATCGTCTCCCTGGCGCTCACCTCGCTCACCCTCACGCCGGCGCAGCTCACCCAGATCGGCGACCAGACGGTCGGTGGCGAGTTGCGCGCCATCGCCGGCGTGGCCCAGGTCAACGTCGCTGGCGCCGACAGCGCGACGCTCAACGTCGTGCTCGACCCGGCGCGCCTCACCGCCGCTGGCGTCGGTGTCGACCAGGTCGTCGCGGCGCTGCGCGCGCAGAACCTCGCCGCGCCGGTGGGGCAGGTCACCGGCCCCGTCACCGAGCGCGCCATCCGCCTGGAAGGTCGGCTGGAGCGGCCCGAGGACTTCGCGCAGCTCATCGTCACGCAGCGCAACGGTGTCCCTGTACGGCTCGGCGACGTCGCCACCGTGCAGGCCGGCTCCGCCGAGCGGCGCTCGGCTGCGTTGTACAACGGCCGCGAGGCGATCGGGCTCGACATCGTGAAGTCGAAGGGGTACAGCACCACTACCGTGAGCGACGCGATCAAGGCGCGGCTGCCAGCGCTGCAGGCGGGCCTGCCGCAGGGGACCACGATCGAGGTCGTGCGCGACGCCGGCACTCGCGTGCGCGCCTCCGTGCGCAGCGTGCAGGAGGCGCTCATCGAGGGAGCGGTGCTCACCGTGCTGGTGGTGTTCCTCTTCCTCAACTCGTGGCGCTCGACGGTGATCACCGGTCTCGCGCTGCCGATCTCGGTGCTCGCCTCGTTCGTGCCGCTCATGCTGTTCGGCTTCACGCTGAACACCATGTCGCTGCTCGGCCTCTCGCTGGCGATCGGCATCCTGATCGACGACGCGATCGTCGTGCGCGAGAACATCGTGCGCCACGTGGAGATGGGGAAGGACCATCTCACGGCGTCGCACGAAGGCACCGACGAGATCGGCCTCGCCGTCGCGGCGACGACGTTCTCGATCGTCGCGGTGTTCGTCCCCGTCGGCTTCATGAGCGGCTTCGCCGGCCAGTGGTTCAAGCCGTTCGCGCTCACCATCGCCGCGGCGGTGCTCGTCTCGCTGTTCGTCTCCTTCTCGCTCGATCCCATGCTGTCCGCCTACTGGCCGGATCCGCAGATCGAGGCGCACGAGCGGCGCAACCCGATCGCGCGCGCGCTCGACCGGTTCAACGACTGGTTCAATCGCCAGGCCGAACGCTATCGCCGCGGTGTCGCGTGGGCGCTCGACCATCGGAAGACGATGATCGGCCTCGCCGCGGTGTCGTTCATCGGCGCGATCGCGCTCCAGGTGCTCGTCGGCGGGTTCGGCTTCGCACCCGACAGCGACCGGAGCGAGCTCACCGTCACCGTCGAAGCACCGCCGGGCTCCAGCCTCGAGTACACTCGCGTCGTGACCGAGCAGGTGGCGCGGCAGGTCCGCGCGCATCCGGAGGTGACATATACGTATACGACGGTGGGCAGTGCGTCGGGCTCGGGCAGTGTCGACGTGGGGTCGATCTACCTGCGACTGAAGCCGCGTCACGAGCGCGACGTCAGTCAGCAGGCACTTGGCCAGCAGCTTCGCCGCGAGCTGAAGCAGATCGGCGGTGCCACGGCGTATCTGCTCGAGGCGGGCGGGCCGGGCGGGGGAGTGAAGCCGCTCCAGCTCCAGCTCAAGGGGCCCGACGCGAACACTCTGACGACGCTCGCCGACTCCGTTGCGTCCATCGTGCGCCGCACGCCCGGCGCGGTGGATGTCGGCCTGTCGAGCAAGGGCACCAAGCCCGAGCTGCGCGTCTCGATCAACCGCGGCCTCGCCGGAACGCTCGGCCTCAGCGTCGGCCAGATCGCGCAGGCGTTGCGCCCCGCGTTCGCCGGCGTCGACGCGGGCAACTGGGTGGACCCGTCCGGTGAGACGCGCTACGTCCGCGTGCGGCTGCCGGCCACGCTGCGTGAGAGTCCGGCGGATCTCGCCGCGATTCCCATCCTGTTGCCCGGCGCCAGTGCGGCGGGGGGCCCGGCCGTCGTGCCGCTCGGCCAGGTCGCGACGATCTCGGCCAGCGGCGGACCGGCGCAGATCGACCATCTCGATCGCAGTCGCGTCATCACCGTCGGCGCCAACATCGAGGGCTCGATCGGCAACGTCTCACGCGCCGTGCAGCAGCGTCTCGCCGGCTTCCGCCTGCCCGACGGCTACCAGCTCACCGCGGGCGGTCAGACGGCGGATCAGGCGGAGGTGTTCGGCGCGATGTTCACCGCGCTGGGCGTCGCGGTCATGCTGATGTACCTCATCCTCGTCATCCAGTTCGGGTCGTTCCTCGATCCGCTGGCCATCCTCTCGTCGCTGCCCCTCTCGCTCATCGGCGTCGTGCTCGCCCTTCTCGTCACCGGTGACTCGCTCAACATCATGTCGCTCATCGGCGTGATGATGCTCATGGGCATCGTCGCCAAGAATGCGATCCTGCTCATCGACTTCGCGAAGTGGACGCACGAGCAGAAGCACGTGCCGATGCGCGACGCGCTGATCGAGGCCGGCGCGATCCGTCTGCGCCCGATCCTCATGACGACGCTCGCCCTCATCGCGGGCATGATCCCCGTCGCGCTCGGCGGTGGTGAAGGCGCCGACTTCCGCGCACCGCTCGGCCGCGCCGTCATCGGCGGCACGATCACCTCGACGATCCTCACGCTGTTCGTCATCCCGACGGTCTACGAGATCCTCGACGACTGGCGCGAGAAGCTCGGCGCACGCTTCCGCCGCCGCGCCACGGTCCACGCGCCGGTGGGCGTTCCGGTGCCGGGGGATTGAGAACAACGGTGATCGGTTGTCGGTTATCAGTTGTCAGCGGGCCTCGGGAAGCTCCTGCGTCCCGAGGCCGGCCGATTACCGAAAACCGATAACTGAAAAACACGCGCGCAGTCGCGCGCGTTCTACCCCGCGCGACACCGCTGCACCACGCACGGCTCCATCGCGCGCGGCGCATAGTACTCGTGAATACAGAAGCTCACCAGCCGCTCGGCGAGCATGTGCAGCTCCGCTTCACCGGGTGCCCGGCGACTCTCGAGCAGCTTCGGCCAGTCCCGCTTGATCGCCACGATCATCTGCTCGGCGCGCATCCCTCGCCCGCGCGCGTCGTCGGCGATCATGCGCGCGACACCGCGCAGCCGCTTCTCGAGGAACCACCCGTCCCGCATTGCGTTGAGCACCCGCCAGAGTCCCACCGTCGCCGATGGCGACACGAACGTGGCGTCCGGGGACGGCTCGCTCATCGACTCCAGCTCTGCCAGTACCGCTCGATCGTTCATCACTCCCCTCCCGGCGAGCCCGAAACCACCGCATCGATCCCCCGCCACCCTCATACATGCGCAACGCCCATACCCAGCGTGCAGCCGAACTCGGTACGCTGTCGTACTTTGCGCACCCCCGCACCCGCGCACCCGCGCACCCGCGCACCCGCGCACCTACCATCGTCGCCGCGGCGCAGACGCATACGCCTTGTCGTCGCGACTCCGGCCGCGCATCACCGTGAGCGCCGGCACGAGCAGTACATCGCTGCTCCGCACGCCGAGCGCGGAATGATCGTAGAACACTCCCAGCTCCGGCCGCACGCTGAACCACTTGTTCCCGATCTGCAGCCCGCCGAACGCGCCGATGGTCGGCCTGTCCGACACGGCGTCGGCGTTCAATGGCACCACGTGCATCGCGCGGATGCCGTAGTACGGGTTGAATGGACCGTCCTCGCGCCCCGACGCCATCAACGTGGCTTCCATCAGGAAGTGCTCGCCGCCGTTCACGATCCCTCCGCCGAGTGAGAAGGCGCGCGCGCTGCCTGCATGGCTCGTGTCGGCGCCGAACCGGCGCTTGTAGCTGGTCGTGGCGCCGCCCGGCAGGAGCCGGAACGCGATGTCCGAGTGCGCGTCGAGCCCGTGACGCCATTCGTAGTCGACGCCGCTCAACGGCGCCGCGACAGTGTCACCGGGTTCCTTGACGGCGTTCGGCAGGAAGTAGTACGACGCGCTGTGCGTCGTCTCGTTGGCGGGCACCGTCTGCGCCGAGGTCCCCACGGTGTAGGGGAGGCAGGCGGTGAGCGGCAGCAGCACGATCGAGACGGCGAGCGCCAAACGGCGACGGAAGCTGGACATGCAGGGCTCCTGGAAGGGGACGCCGCGCACGGTACGCCCGTCCAGGAACCCGTTCCATACGTACCGTTACGTACCAGACGACGTACCAGACGACGTACCGGCCCTCAGTCCAGCCCCCCTCCACGTACGAGATCCGTCAGCTCTCCCCGCGAGGCGACACCGAGCTTGGCGAAGATGTTCGAGAGGTGCGTACTCACCGTACGTGGTGAGATGTCCAGCGTGGTGCCGATTTCCTTGTTCGACTTCCGTGCGGCAACGAGCCGCGCGATCTCCGTCTCGCGTCCGCTCAGCGCACCCGCGCCGCTCGCGGTCACCGCCGCCGGTGGCCGCGCGCCGAGCGCGCGAAGCTGCTCGCGCGTCGCGCGGATCTCACGCTGCGCACCCAGCCGCACGAACACGTCGTACGCGCGCCGGAGCTCGCGCTCGGCGCCCTCTTCGTCCCCCGCGTCCACCATCGCCCGCCCGATCAGCCGTCGCAGTCGCGCGGCGTCGAACACGAACGGCACCGCCTCGAGCGCGCTCGCCGCGTCGCGGAGCAGGGGGACCGCGTCGCGCGCGTCGCCCGTGAGGTAGGTCAACAGCGCATCGGTGGCGTCGGCCCACGCCAGTCCCAGCGCGTGGCCGAGCGCCTCGGATTCGCGCCGCAGCCTCGCGTTGTGTCGTGCCGCGCGCTCGTAGTCCTCGAGGTAGAGCGAGTTCTCGATCACGAACGGCAGCAGCCGGTAGATCGCCCACGCCACGTCGCCCGTGCGGTCCGCGATCGCGAGCCCACGCTCGCCGATCTCCACCGCGCGCTCGTTCTCGCCGAGCATGATCAGGTAGCCAGCCATTCCCGTGTGCGCGGGCACGACGGCGTGCACGTCGAGCGGCCGCTCCCACATCGAGTCGCCGCCGGCGAGCCGCCACGCCTCCTCGATGTGCTCGCGCGCTCGCTCGGCGTCTCCGAGCCCGCGATGGATGAGGCCCGTCCACACCAGCACGCGCGTCAGCAGCGTGCGCTGGCCCAGCGCCCGCGCCGCGGGGATCGCCTGCTCGGCGCGCGCCAGCGCGGCGGTCCACTCGCCGATGCCCGCCATGTACTCGATCGCCACTTCGTCGGTCCACAGCCGGAGCACGGGCGAGTGAATCACGTCGGCTAGACGCTCGCTCTCCCGCACGTGATGCGCCGTCGACACGGCGTCCCCGGTGAGACCGCCGAGGATCGCCATCGCCCAGTGCGCCGACCACTCGACGAGCCGCTCGCCCGACTCCGCCGCGAGCGCCACCGCGCGCTCCCCGTGCGCACGCGCGTCCGCCACGGGGCCCGTCCACAGGTGCAGCAGCAGCATCGCGCGATGCACGCGCGCGAGCAGCGGCTCGTCGCCCAGCGCGATCGCCGCGTCGAGCGCCGCCTGCACGTCCCGTCGCGCCTCGTCGCGCCGGCCGAGCGCCTGCAGTGAGTTCGCGCGGGCGAGGCGAAGTCGGGTCGCGAGCTCGTCGTCGTTCGCGCGTGTCGCCGCGGCGATCCCCGCGTCGTACCGCTCGATCGCGCGATCGTGGCGGCCGCCTGCGGTGTGCATGAGCCCCATTCGCCGCTCCACGGCCGCCACGGTGCGCTGATCGTCGCGCTGCACGGCGTTGCTCCGCAGGCGCAGCCAGAGCGTCTCCGCCGCCTCGTGCTCTCCGAGTCGCTGCCGAGCGCGCGCCAGCCCTTCGAGCACCGCGGTGCGCATGACGTCCGCGTCCTCCACGGCGACGCCGGCTCCGTCGAGCATCGCGAGCGCCGCCTCCAGGTAGGTCGCCGCCGCGCGGTCGGCATGCCGGTCCAGGGCGCGTCGCCCCGACTCGGCGAGATAGCGCAGCGCCTTGCGGTGTGGCGTGCCCGCCCCGGCTCGCGAGAAGTGGAACGCGAGCTCGTCGGCGTGCGCGAGCGCGTCTGCACCGTGCAGCCGCTCGAGCGCCGCGGCGATCTGCGCGTGCAGCAGTTGCGCCCGTCGCCGGCCCAGCGCGCCGTAGACGGCGTCGCGCACGAGCGGGTGCGAGAAGTCGTAGCCGTCATGCTTCGCCTCGTCGCTCTCCAGGAGCAGGCGTGCGCGACACAGCTCGTCGAGCGACTCGATCAATGTCTCGTCCGGCGCTTCGCTCACGGCGCGAAGCGTGGCGTATCGCACCCGAGCGCCGTGCACCGCGGCGAGGTCGAGCAGGGCACGGGCACCGGCGCTCAGCCGCTCGACACGCGCCATCACGGCGTCGCGCACCGTGCGCGGCAGCGCGATCGACTCGACGCTCCAGCCGGACCACCGTCCGTCGCGCTGCTGCAGCTGTCCCGACTCCACCAGCGACTTGAGCGTCTCCTCGATGAAGAACGGGTTGCCACGGGTCCACTCGTGCAGCATCGACGCGAAGCCTCGCACGCTCTCGACGGAGACGTCGAACGACCGTCGCACCAGCTCCAGCGTCTCGTCGGCCGAGAGCGTCGTCACCCGCTCCACCCGCGCTGCACCGAGCGCCACGAGCGACTGCTCGGCGTCGCGCAGCAGCGCGGGCACCGCGTCCGCGTCGTTGTAGGTGCCGACGATCAACACCCGGCCGCCGAGTCCCGGCGCGTGCGCCTGCCGCGCCACGAAGTGCAGCAGCTCGAGCGACGCCGCGTCCGCCCATTGCAGGTTGTCGAGGAGGAGGAGCAGTGGCTGTCGCGCGGCGAGCCGCCCGAGCAGCTGTACGAACGTCCAGTACAGCCGCGCCTTCGCCTCCGACGCGCTCTCGCCCGACGCACCTCGCTCGGGATGGCTCGCCGACAGCAGGCCGGGGAAGATGTGCACGAGCTCACCGGCCGCGCCGCGCGTCAGGACGTTGAGCGCCGCGGCATCGAGCCGGCGGAGCGTCGGCGCGAGCGCATCGGCGAACACCGCGTATGGCACCCCCGACTCCACGGAGTACGCGCGTCCCTCGGCCACGGCGAACCCTCGCCGGGCGGCCGCTTCGGCCGCGGCCCGCGCCAATCGAGTCTTGCCCGCTCCCCCCTCACCGACGAGTAGAAGGGTGGCCGAACGGCCCGCCTCCACCGCGGCGATGATCGACTCGAGGCGCGCGAGCTCCTCCGCGCGGCCGATCAATGGGAGAGCGAAGGGGGAGGTGGCCATTGCGGGGAAAGTCCCGCTCGGCGCAGGATGTGACAAGCGTCGAATGGGCCCCAACGCGACCGTGATCGCCGCCGTAGATTAAAATCCGACCGGCCGCTCGTGTGACGCCTGAACATCCCGGGCCGGTCTGGTGTTTGATGGTATGAGGACTGTCGCCGGAGCCCCAGCGGCCTCTGGCATTCACTTCCCCGCTTAGTGGAAGGCGTATGATGGGATCCACTGTGCGCCGCGCTCTCGCGCGACGCGTTCTTCCGGCGTTTCTGGGACTCGCGCTGCCGGGCATCGCTGCCGCACAGGGTGCCGCGGCGCTCACCGGCAAGATCGTCGCTACCGCCGGGGCCCCGATCCGGGGCGCCAGCGTCCGCGTTCCCCAGCTGGAGCGCTCGGTGGCGGTCGATTCCACCGGCCAGTTCCGCCTCGAGGGGCTGCCCACGGGCAAGGTGACCATCGTGGGCGAGGCCCCCGGGTTCGCCGGCAAGCGGGCCGACGTCACCATCCCGGCGAGCGGCACCGTCGAGCAGGCGTTCTCCCTCGTGCCCAACGCGCACGTGCTGGCCAACGTGGAGGTACGGGCGCGGTCGCGCAAACAGCTGCCACTCAGGCTCCACGAGTTCGAGCAGCGCCGGAACCGCGCCGCAGGCGGGCGGTTCCTCGGCCCCGACGACGTGGCGAGGTTCAACGGACGGCCGCTGGTGGATGCGCTCAAGACGGTCATGGTGGGCGTACGCTTCCAGCGAAATCCGCAAGGGGAGATGAACATCGTCAGCCAGCGCTCGCTCAACCCCGCGTCGATCCGCAACGCCGGTAACATCAAGCCCTGCGGCATCCAGATCTGGCAGGACGGCTCGCTGCTGTCCGATCCGAACCACTCAGTCGAGCTGATGAGTGAAAAGCCTGGAAGAAGTGGCGGTGGGGTAGGGGCGACGTACCCGACGACACGTATGGGCGCCGATCACGACTACGACATCTCGAACCTGCTCTCCAACGACTACATGGGAGTCGAGTACTACTCGGACCTCGCGTCGACGCCGCCGGGCTTCCGGACCGGCACGCCGAGCTGCGGCACGCTCGTGCTCTGGACGCGCATGCCGGAGACCCGCACTCAGTCGCAGGTGGGTGCGCAGACGAGCGGCCCGCCGAGCCAGCGGTGACGATGCGCGTTTCATTCCTGCTTCTCGCCGCTCCCGTCGTCATCACGCTCGTCCCACCGGCTCCCGCCGCGGCGCAGGATGGCGCTCGCGTGGGGGGTCTGGCGGTGGCGCCAGCTCCGCGGCTCGCCGTCGGATCCGGGGCGGGTACGTACACGATCACCATGGCGCCCATCGTCGCGCCCGCACGGGCCCAGGGGTCGGCGTCGAAGCCGGGCGCAGCCGGCCGCGTCTTCCGAGCCGCGGTCGGGATTGGCGTAGGCGCAGCGGTGGGCGGCTGGCTGGGCTACTTCGGTGCGCAGGTCGCCAACAGCGATTGGAAGTCGATCTCCGCCTCCGAGAAGACGGAGCTCCGCCAGGGCTACACCATGGCGGGGCTGGGTATCGGCGCGATCGCCGGCTACTTCCTGCGGCCCAAGGGACGCACGGTCAGCCAGTTGCCGCAGCCGTTCAGCGTGCCGCCGCGCAGCGGACGGCTCCTGCTCGCCAGCGGCGAGCTTCGCCGCTCGGTCGCGACGAACGTGCTGGAAGCGGTGGAGATGGACCGCCCGGAGTGGATGAAGCAGCAGCGGGCGGACGAGGCGAAGCGTGGCGGCGACGCGCCGAGCTCCCAGCCGGTCGAGACGATCTCGCTGGTCGTCTACGTCGGCGACGAAAGGGTCGGCGCGGTCGAGACCCTGCGCGACATCGCCATCCCCGAGGTGGCCGAGCTTCGTTTCTACGACGCGCGCGACGCGCGACGCCGGTGGGGCGTCGAGCACAAGTACGGAGCGATCGAGGTCGTGCCGGCGACGGCGGCGGCGGAATCGGCCGCCACCGTTCCGACGGCCGGGAAGTAGGTCGGGTCGTTTCCTTTAGCCCTGACTCCCGCCGCGCGAGGGCTCGGGCGGCGGTAGCAGGGGATAGCTGACAGTACGCAGTACGGAATACCAGGTACCAGGTACGGGGTACGCCGAATTCGGCGCGCACCACGAGCCTCAATCGGCGCGAGTGGAACCGCCCCGGCAAACCGTACCTGGTACTCCGTACCCAGTACCCCGTAGGCGGTAGTGCTGGAAATCCGCGCGTACCCGCGTCCGCCACTCGATGCGCGTCGCATCAAAGGTCCCGCACCCGCGCACCCGCGCACCCCGATCTACCCCTCCAGCTCCTCCACCGTCCGCGGCCAGTCCTCGCGCAGGAGTCTGGACAGGGCCCGATCTGCGAGCAGCCGCCCCTCGGTCTGGCACCGCGGGCAGTAGTTGGTCTCGTTGTCCCGGTAGCGAATCCGCTGCACCGAGGTGCCGCAGTCGGGGCACGGCTGCCGATGGCGACCGTGCACCGCCATCCCATCGTGGAAGGCGGTCACCTTTTCCGGAAACCCGTCGCCCGATTCGGCGCGCAGCCGGTCGGTCCACTCGGTGAGCGTCGCGCGGGTCGCGTCGTACAGCCGCGTCGCCTCGTCGTCGCTCAGCCGGCTGGTGAGCTTGAGTGGTGAGAGTCGCGCGCGATGAAGGATCTCGTCCGAGTACGCGTTGCCGATCCCGCTGAACAGCCGTGGATCGGTGAGCGATCGTTTGAGCGTGTGATTCTCCCGCGCCAGCCGCTCGGCGAACGCCTCGCGCGACGCGTCCAGCGGCTCGAGCCCTCCGCGCTCGAACGGCGCGAGCGCATCGGCGCCGCGCACCAGATGGATCGACGCCCGACGCTTCGTCCCCGCCTCGGTCAGCACGAGCTTTCCCGGCGCGAACTCCAGCTCGGCGAGCGCGATCCGCGCCGGCACGCGCGTCCGCGCGCCAGCCGGGATCCAGCGAAATCGACCCGCGATCATGAGATGCACGACGAGATGCAGCTCGTCGTCGAAGTCGAGCACGATGCGCTTCCCGACGCGTCGCACGCCGCGCACCATCCGCCCGACCAGCGCATCGAGCGGCGGGTCCACCGTGCGCAGCGCGAACACGCTGAGGATCGCGTAGCCCGTGAGCGGCTGCCCGATCACGCGCCGGCCGATGGCCTCCACATAGATGGTGACGTCGGGCAGCTCGGGCACGAGGCGATATGAGGGGAGACGACCTCACAACCTGCTCGCGCCTCTGCTCGCACACCAGATGTGTCAAGGCACCCGCGCACTCACTCCCCCAACACCACCGTGCACCGTCCGCTCACGGTATCCAGCCGCAGTGCCGTGTCGCGGCCCGTCGCATCGGTGCTCACCATCACGGCGCGCACGTTCGAGATCCGGTGGCTCAGCTGCGAGCTCGTCGACTCCGGATCGCTCAGGACGATCTCGGCACGCGACGCCGCGCGATCGAACGAGGCGTCGACGAGACGGTAGCCCGACTCTACGCTGCCGGCCCCCTGCGGACTCGCCGTCTTGAAGCGGAGCTGCGTTGGACGTCCGCCGTTCCGCCGCCCGAAGCGCTCGATCAGGCCTGGCCATGCATTCCTGTCCCAGCTCTCGACCACGCCGCCGACCACCGGAAGCACCTCCTCGAAGCTCTCGTGCCCGCGATCGGGCACCACCACCACGGGGCACGCCGCCCGGCGGATCAGCTCCGTCGACACGCTGCCGAGCAGCATCCGCTCGATGAACGAGTGCCGGCGGCCGCCGCAGGCGATCACCGTCGCCCCGGCGTCGTGCGCGAACGCGGCCAGCGTCGCGCCGATGTCGCCGTGCAGCAGGCGCGTGCCGATCGTGATCCCGCGCTCGGCGTGGAGCCCGGCGGTGAAGCGCCGGAACAGCTCTTCGGTGCGCCGCTGGTACGCCTCCTCCCACCAGCCCGCGCCCTCCTCACTCAGGTTCACCGCGCTCTTCACGTGCACCAGCACGAGCCGGCCGCCATCGGCGAGCAGGTCCATCGCGAACCGCGCCGCGCGTTGGCTGGTAGGACTGAAGTCCACGGCGACCATCGCCACCGCCGCCGGGCTCGCGACCGCGGCGGGCGGCACCACCACCACCGGCCGGTCCGACAGCCGCGCGATCTGCACGGCACGCTCGCCATAGACGAGACGTCCGAGCGCGCCGTGCTTGCCCGTGCCCACCACGATCGCGTGGGCGTCACGCTCGCGCGCGACGTCGACCACCTCGTGCGCCGGCGGTCCGTGAAGCACGTCCACGCGCTGCGGCCTGTCGTCGGGCCGAGCGCGTCGGGCCAGGCGCTGCTCGAGCAGCTCGGCGATCGCCGCGCGCTCCTCGGCCCGATAGTGCTCAGGCAGAACGGGCACACCGGCGGCGACCGCCACCATCTCGTTCGACTCGAGCACCGTGATCGCGTGCAGCGGCCGGCTCTGCGACACGGCGAGCCACCGGGCGAACGACAGTGCGGCGTCGTGGCCGTCGTAGGGCTTCAGCGCGACCAGCACGGGCTCGCGCGGCGCGCCCACGGATTTCGGCGAGGACGTTGCGGGCGACGTCGAGGACGTCGTCGTGCTGTATGCGATGGCGGTGGTCATGATGCTCCTCCTCTCGGTGCGTCAGTCGCCCGCGAGCCGCGCCCTGCGGCCACGAAGCTCGTCGATGTGGATCGCGAACAGGATCACGCGCTCGGGGGCCGGATCCCGGTCGGTCAGGGTGCCAGGGATGAACCGCTGCAGAAGATCCAGCGCGCGGGTGTACAGGTCGCTCGAGCCGACCTTGGGGTCCAGCATGGTGAAGCTTCCGTGGACGACGACGCTGTCCCAGTGGAACGGGCCGTGGACTTCGTCGACCTCGAATGCACACCACGGCTGGTGCGCCAGCTTCACCAGCTTGGAGCCCACGCTCGTCCTGCCCACCAGCCAGCTCTCGTCGTAGACGTAGTGGATCGGCTGGATGTCCACCCGATCGCGGAAGCTGAACGCGATACGCCCGACGTGGTTGCGCGCCAGGAGGGCGCGAGCGCTCTGCTCGCTCAGGTCGGAGAACTGTGGAATGTTGGCGGTCGCGTGCATGGGCCCGTCCGGTGCGAGTCGCGGGAGTGTCACCGAACGCAATCTGGTCCGCGCGTGCACGACATCCGATCGGGCCTTTCCACCATCGTCGCAGGGCCCTTTCCCCACGCGCGTCGGGAGTTCTCCCGACGGGCAGGGCTACGGCCGCGCGCGCCCCTCGAGTCGTCGCTCGCGCTCGAGCGCCTCGTAGCGTTTCTGCCAGATCGGGCCGATGCCGTCGAGCCAGCTCTCGATCTCGGCGAGGCCCTCCGTGTCGAGCTCGTAGATGCGCCGCTGCGCGACGGCACGGGCGCGCACCAGCCGCGCGGCGCGCAGGACCTTCAGGTGCTGCGACACCGCTGACGGAGTGACGCTGAATCGGCTGGCGATCTCCCCGGCGCCGAGCGGGGCGCGGGCGAGCATCTCGACGATGCGTCGGCGAGTGGGATCGGCGAGGGCGGCGAAGCTATCCACGCCCCAGGATATCGTTCAGTCTTAATTAAGTCAACACTTAATGACATGCACCAGTGTACATCCGTTCCTGCGCTGTGCGTACGCATCACGCCCAACTATGGCCCGAATTCGGGTGAAAATTGTAAAATTGACGCTTGACGACGAACATTTTGTTGTATATCCTCGCTTGCGAACACTTCGTCACCCGGCGCGTCGGCATGCTCTTCACCCTGCGAGATCGGCCCAATCGCAATCACCAGAAGCGTCAGTCCTCCCGAGGGAGATCTGGCTAGGTCCGAACGCGCCACCACGCGAGCGTGCCCGCCAGGTCCCGAGACCTGACGGGCACGCATCGCTTCCGCCGCACGCACCACCCTCGTTCACCGTACCAGCGCTGGTCGCCACAACCTTCAGCTCGGAGCCTTCCGTGGTCTCGTCCGTCGTCAGCACTGCCGCCATGCTCGCGGCAGCCGTCCAGGAAGCGGCCCCTGCCGCCGCTCCTCCACCGCCCACCGTCGTCGCGGCCGACACCGCGTGGATCCTCGTGTCCACCGCGCTCGTTCTGCTCATGACGCCGGGGGTCGCCTTCTTCTACGGCGGTCTCGTGCGGGCCAAGAACGCGCTGAACACGATGATGATGTGCATGGCCGCCTTCGGCGTGTGCGGCGTCATCTGGGCGCTCCTCGGCTACTCGCTCGCCTTCGGCACCGGCGGCAACTACATCGGCGACTTCTCCTTCGCGTTCCTGAACAACGTCGGCGTCGACGCGAAGGGCACCATCCCGCACGTGCTGTTCATGGCGTACCAGGCGTCGTTCGCCGTCGTCACGGCCACCCTGATCGCCGGCGCGATCGTCGACCGCATGCGCTTCGGACCGTACCTCGCCTTCATCACCCTCTGGACGCTCTTCGTCTACGCGCCGATCGCGCACTGGGTCTGGGGCGGCGGCTGGCTCTCCAAGCTCGGCGTCCTCGACTTCGCTGGCGGCACGGTGGTGCACATCAACGCGGGCATCGCGGCCACGGTCGCCGCGCTCGTCGTCGGCAAGCGCAAGGACTTCGGCCGCCAGGCGATGCTGCCGCACAACGTGCCCTTCGCCCTCCTCGGCGCCGCGCTCCTCTACTTCGGCTGGTTCGGCTTCAACGCGGGTAGCGCGCTCTCCGCGAGCACCGGCGCCGCGCAGGCGTTCGCCACCACGATGCTCGCCCCGATGGCCGC
>DATFOL010000652.1:0-4870 GCA_035265545.1 Gemmatimonadaceae bacterium
CGGGAGGCCATTCGTGAGTCCCGCGATACTCGACGAAACGCGCCGGCAGCTTCCTCAGACGCAACTGCGCGGCGAACGCTCGCGTCTCCACGTAATTGAAGTCCGTATCCCCCGCGCCGCCGACGAACGCGAACGATCGACCGCCACCGAAGGCGCGTGTGAATCCGTCACCTGGGTTGGAGAGACCTGCACCGAAGCCGATCACGCCGGCGACGTTGGCGGGAAGCTCGGCGGCGAACTCCCACAATCCCGCGCCCGCGCGGATCCAGCACGAAGAGGACCGGCCACCGTCGGTCCGTGGAGTACCCGGTCGGAAGCGACACCGCCGAGGATTGACTGCTGTCGCCTGGGGCGGCGATGCGCTCGATGATCTCACGCCTCGGCGCGCGCCCTCCGCCGCTCGACTGAGCATACGCGCGCGCGCCGGGAAAGGCTGCGCAGCTCACGAGCAGCAGTGCAGCGTACCTCGGTCGCACGACTACGTGCGGCAGAGACCGTGCGGATCGGGCTTCGGCCCCGTCAACGCCGGCCGGTCGGAGAGGTCGGCCACGTCGCGAACCACGTCGCGAATGTAGTTGCCGATGCGGGCCGTGCGCGCGAAGTCGATGTACTGCGGCTCGTCCGTCACCATGTGGTAATCGACGTGCCACGCCGCGGCCACGAAGAAGGCGACCGGAATTCCGTAGCGTGCGTACATGTAGTGATCGCTCCGGCAGTAGGCGTTCGTCGGATCGCCATCCTTGTCGAACTGGTAGTCGAAGCGGAATCGGTAGTCGCGCCGCGCGTTGACGCGTTCGGCGATACCACCGAGCTCGTTCGACCGCCGCCGCAGGCCGATGACGACGAGCGCGTCGCGTCCGCCGGGCGGCGCGTCCTCTGGCCCACCGCGGCCCATCTGATCCATGTTGATCTGGGCCACGATCGAATCGCGGGGCACCGTCGGGTGATCGGCGAAATACTGCGAGCCGAACAGCCCTCGCTCTTCGGCCGTGTGAAAGACGAAGAGCAGCGATCGGCGCGGCTTCACTCGAGCCTTGGCGAAGGACTCGGCGATCTCGAGCCCGAGGACCGTCCCGCTGCCATCGTCGTCGGCGCCGTTGAAGACGGAATCGACCCGGCGGCCGTTGGCGCGATGGAGACTGTCGACGAGTCGGTTGATCGCGGCCCACTGCGCCGCCGTCACCTCGCGAGGCGGCGGGTCGTCGGCGCCACGCGGTCGCACCACCGCGTTGAACGCCCGCAATGAATCGTGATCGACCGGCGGGCCCATGCCCACGTGATCATGGTGCGCGCCGATGGCGACATAGGTGCGACGCAGCGCAGGATCACGACCGGGCAGAATGCCGACGACGTTGTAGGCTGGATACGCGGACGGCTGGTCGATGAAGGCGACGCTCCCGGAAAGTGGCAAGCCGACAGTGCCGGGCTCGAGCGACGACAGGTCGCCGCCGAAGATGCGCGCGGCGACGGCTCCGGTGACGCTCAGCACCGTCAGAGGTCCGATCGCATCCGTCGCCAGCGTATCCCAGTAGGTCTCGCGCGCGCCGCGAAGCGTGGCGGGTGCGCCCAGGTCGAGCGTAGCGACGACGATCGCGCGCGCCCGTGCGTAGCGACGCAGGTCGTCACGCTGCCAGAAGGCGAAGGTGGGGCGTTCGGCTGCTGGACCGAATACAACCACCTTCCCGTCCGCGAGATCGGGCGCGATGGTCGAATCGCCGATACGTCCGCCGTAGATCGTGGCCAGGTTCTCGCCACGGAACGACCCTCCGAACGGCTGGCCACCGAGAGCGAGCGCGAAGCCCAGCTTCGGAAGCAGGAGATAGTCGTCGCCCCAGCGCAGATCGGCGCCGCCGACGGCGAGTCTGCTCGCGCTGTCCGGCCGGCGGATGATCCAGGGAACCGCCTGGAAGTAGGTGCCGTTGTCGCCCGCGGGCTGGAGACCCAGTTTCTCGAGCTCCGCGGCGAGATAGGTGGCCGAGCGCAACCCGCCGCGCTTCCCCGTATCTCGCCCCTCCATGGAGTCGTCGGCGATGATGTATTCGCGGGTCATCACGTCCGCGACGGAGATCGCCGCCGTGGTGGGACGCGGCGAGTGAGACTTCGGCCCGTGCGGAGCGACGATGCGCGGCGCCTCTGCCTGGGCGCTGACGCGTGGCGGCTGCGGGCGGACGATCCCTGGCGAGGCCCGGTCCACGTAGACGAGCGCATCGAAGGCCCGCGCCGGAACGACTCGGATGTAGAGCGATTCGAAGCGCATGAGCTGCGGCATGCGCAGCCAGCCCGGTGTCGATGCCGGGCCAGGCTCGTCGCGGAAACCGAGAAAGAACGACGGCTTGCCAAGGCTGGCGAAGAGTGCATCGACGCTCGCGGGATCGGCGCGCGTCGAATCGGGTGGAAAGCTGCCGACGGCGGTGCCGATGGCGCGATACCGATCACCCAATCGCTGCTCGAGCAGCACTCCCATGGATGGCGGCGGCGTCGCCATCCGCATTGCCGGTACGTCGATCGGCTGCTTCTGCACGTGCGCGTTGTGCGCCCAGACGACCAGGCCAGAGCTCGGAGGCAGCGTCTTCAGGGCCCAGAGGACGTTGTTCGCCAGCGCGTGGTCGCGCGGATTGCTCGGGTCACGCGCATCGTGGCGCATGAAGTCGAGCGTCTGCTCTGCGACCTCGAGCGCGTGGCGGGCCTGCTCGTACTCGCGCGACGACGTCGCCCCCACGTAGACCACACGCTGCTGCGTCATTCGATCGCGCAGGGAGGCGACCTCTCGGACGATCAGCGTCCGCTCGTCGGCGGAGAGGCTGTCGAAGCGCTGCTTCGCGGTTCTCGAGTACCCGCTGCCGAGCTGCTCGAGCGCCGGCGCGAGGCGGCTTCGAGAGGCGCGCGCGAGCTCACGGTCGACGCGATCGAGATACTCCCACACGCGTTCGACCGGAGGCCTCAGCGCTCCTCCGCCGTTCGACATGTCGATGCCGATGAACCTCACCCGAGAGTCAACGGGCTGGCGATCGTTGTACCGCTTCAGCCAGCGGAGCGCGGCGCGAATCTCCTCCTGCTCTCCATCACCGGCGTACGGCAGCGCCGCGGAGAGATCCGGCTCGCTGACGGAGGGATCGCTCAGCCACTGATCCAGCAGCAGCGCGTCGGCGTATCCGGTTTCCATGGTGACGGCTCGCACTCCATGCCGTCGTACCAGCTCTCTCGTGAGCTGAAAACGGAGTTGCTGAAGCTCGTGCTTGTGGTGCGCACTCTCACCGAGCCCGATGACGCGTGCACCGCGGACGACTCGCGCCAGTCCGGCCGGCACGATGCTGGAATCCTTCTCGCCGATGGGAACGGGCTCCATGCGCGACGCAATCCACTCTCGCACGGTGTCCGTGGCGGGCGGCGGCCATGCTGCGGCCGAGACCGGACGCGCGTCGATCCGCATCAGCACGGCCGCGAGGAGGAGCGTCTCGAGGATCACGGGAGTCGCGAGGATGCGGGGGTGGCGTGTGGATGTGGCGTTCGCTCGTCCGAATCATCCGGCTCATCGTGACGCGGCGAGGCTCGCTGCGGTCGAGTCGAACGAGCGCTTCGTCACGATAAGGCTCGGCCGGTCCGTCGCTTGATCGATCATGCTTTCACGCATCGGCGCGCGCGCGCCGCTGCGCACGCGGTCGCCGCGCAGCCGCCGGTCCGTCACCATGCCGTCGAAAGCGCCGCGAGAGCCACGATCAGCAACGTCGCGTAGGCGACCGCCACGCCTCCGGAGATCGCGCCTGCCGTCCGCAGTGCACTCACCTGGCGCACCTCGACGTACGCGACGCTGTCGCGAGGAATCGCGATGCGCGAGCGGTCGGGTCGAGTCCCGATGATGCTGTCCGGCGTTGCCGATCCGCCTTCGACCGGGACTCGTTCACCACCGACCCGCACCACCCAACTGTGATCCGGGAGGCGCCCAGCCGCCTGTGGGGTGAGGGGAACGGTGCGCCACGTGTGGCAGGCACACATGAGCAACGGCACAGCGATCAAGCTCCGTCGGGAAACTCCACGCATCGCATCACCTGAGGAATGAGGTGAAGCAAATCTCTCGATTCGCTACGGTCCGCGCGATCCGTCAGTGTACGTAGCGCGATCCAGCGGATGACGTATGGCCTGACATTCCGAACGACGGCGGCGCCTGCGCGCCAGCCGGGCCGGCAGCACGACCCCGATGATCACGAGCAGGTGGTGCCGCAGGAGCGCGCGGTGCAGCGGTGATGGTCATTCTCGCTCCCCTGACGAGACAAGCACGGCCGCCTGCCACGCTCGACCGCAAACTCCACATGAGCCCAGTCCTGGCCATCGCATTCACGAGACTGATTCGAAGTCGCAATCTGGCCGGTCGTGCTCATGACGGATTCACAGTTCCGTCAGAGATGTCGCGGACTTCCCTCGTAGGGCCCGCCGTGTCACCGTCGCCGTTTCAGCCTGCCCCGCACGCCCGCGTGAACGTCCCCACCGCGGGCGGTCCAGATCCGTCGCCCTCATCGTGCTTGAAGAAGACATACGCGTCCTTCCACGGCAGTGACTTGAGCTTGCCGGCCCAGGACACGAGGCCGGCTTCGTCGTAGTCGACCTTGTGCAGCCGGGCGTAGCCCCACGATGCCGTGGCCACCACCGGCGACGCGAAATCCGGCTGCTCGGTGATGCAGAGCGCGACGTCTCGAGCGCGCAAAACGTCGAACACGTCGTCCTCGAACCAGCTCTCGTGGCGGAACTCGATCGTGAATCGCCGCTCGAATGGCAGCGTGTCGAGAAACACACGCAGGCGATCCAGGTCCTTCTTCAGGTTGGGAGGAAGCTGGAAGAGCACCGGACCGAGTCGGCTTCCGAGCGAGCCGATGTT
>DATFOL010000653.1:0-12870 GCA_035265545.1 Gemmatimonadaceae bacterium
CGCATCGACGATGCGGCCGGCAAGGTCGTGCTGCAGCGCGCGCCGTCGGTGCCGCAGTCGGTGATCGACCCGCGCATCGCGTTCATCGTGCGCGACATGATGCGCGACGCGGCGGAACGCGGCACGGGACTGCCGGCGCGCCGCGCCGTACCGGCGAATGTGCCGGTGGCCGGCAAGACGGGGACGACGAACGACAACGTCGACGTGTGGTTCATGGGGATGACCCCCGATCTCGTGGCCGGCGTGTGGCTCGGCTTCGACCGCCCGAAGGCCATCGCTCCAGGAGTGGCGGGCGGCTCGCTCGCCGCGCCGATTTGGGGGGCGATGATGGCTAAATACTACGCCAACCGTCCCGTCGCGACGGGGGCGTGGACGCCCCCTGTCGGCCTGGTGACCGCGGAGCTCGACCGCTCCACCGGCCAGCTCGCCGACTCGACCACGCCGCCGGAGCGGCGCTACACGGAGTACTTCCTCCCTGGGACCGAGCCCGAGCCACTCCGCAGCGTGCCATGGAAGCTCGCCGTGTTCGGCGCGATGACACCTGAGCTGCGGTGACTCGGTGACTCGGTGACTCGGTGACCTTCGCAGCGCTTCGCGCCGCTGGTGACTCGGTCGGTGCTCCGTGACTCGAACGGCCCCGGTCAGAACCAGCCTGGAAACCCTTCAGCGATACTCCATGCTGGTTGTGAGTGCCCCGTGCAGTACAGGTCACCCAGGCACCGAGTGAGTCACTGAGTCACTGAGTCACCGCGCGAAGCGCGCAGCGCAAGCGCCGCTCACTGTCGTCGCTCCCAGTCGGTCAGCGCCGCAACGACCACCGTCAGCGCGGTCAGTCCGAAGCACAGGTTGCGCGCCGCCCGATGCTCGGCGAATCCGAGGGCATATGGCAGAACGGGCAGCACGGCGGCGATAGCCAGTTCTGCCGCGCCATGCACCTTGAACGGCGCGACCCGCTTCACACTCAGCGGGTAATCGGTCACCGCCGACAGGCTGGTGTATCCCGCGGCGAGCGAATCGAACAGCATTCGTGCGGGCTTCGGGAAGTTCATTGCTCGTGGCGCGATGGCCACGGCGGTCGAAGTGGCGTAGTCGAGCACGCCGTGGATTCGCGGGGAGATGGGCTTCACTCGTCGCATGCAGAGCTCCTTGTGGGCGACGCTCCACACAATCGAAAAAGTCGTACCTCGAAGGCGGGAGCTCAGTAGATCAATAGTCCGATACCCGAGCGACCGAGTCACCGAGTCACCGAGTCACCGAGTCACCGAGTCACTGATTCACTGATTCACGAGTCACCGAGCCACCGCAGTTCAGATCCACCAACGCAAACACCCCGATCGCGAATGCGATCGGGGTGTTTGCTAAGCCGTGTTGGACGAGTTCAGCGCGACATCGCGTCCGGACCGTCCGACTCGCCGTTTAGCGGCCGAGCTTGACGACGTTCTCCGCAGCGGGCCCCTTGGCGCCCTGGACCACGTCGAACTCCACGGACTCGCCCTCGGCGAGGGTCTTGAAGCCGTGTCCCTGAATGGCGGAATGATGCACGAAGCAGTCCTTCTCGCCGTTCGCGGGGGTGATGAAGCCAAAGCCCTTGGTGTCGTTGAACCACTTCACGGTGCCGGTCGTACGCATAGCTGAACCCCTCAATGATGTTCGTGGCGAAGACGCTCTCGCATCCGTCGCACACATGTCGGCGTGAATGACGCCCTCACGCGTGGGCTGCCCTGCTGTCCCGGCACTGTGCCGCGACCGCAGCGACGCGAGGCGAATGAAAAAGGGACCCGCTAGTCGCAGGTCCCAATTCCGTCGGAACTAACCCCCGAGCAGAAGCACGGGGTGCGTCGCTGGGACGTACAGTAATGCCATCGGTCCTGGTGCGATAGCCCCCTGTGTCGGGCTCCCTCAGGCGCCCGCGCCCACCTCCGTCGCCTGCTCGGCCTCCTCCATGATCGTCGGCCGCGTGGGGGCGGACGTGCCGTTCGCCGGCTGCATCAGCGCGATCGCGAACGCCTCGTCCAACGTGGCGACGCAGTGGAAGGTGAGCTGGTTGCGCACGTCTTCCGGGATGTCCTCCATGTCCGCCTCGTTGTCCTTCGGCAGGATGATGGTGGTGATCCCCGCCCGATGGGCGCCGAGCACCTTTTCCTTCAACCCGCCGATCGGCAGCACCCGGCCACGCAGCGTGATCTCACCGGTCATGGCGACGTCGCGGCGAACCGGTCGTCCGGACATCGCGCTGACCAGCGCCGTCGAGATGGCCACGCCGGCGCTCGGCCCGTCCTTCGGGATCGCCCCCGCGGGCACGTGCACGTGCACTTCGATCGAGCCGAGTCGGTCCTCGGGAATCTTGAGCGCCGACGCGTGCGTCGCGGCGTAGGTGAGCGCGGCGCGCGCGCTCTCCTTCATCACGTCGCCGAGCTGGCCGGTGAGGATGAGCGACACGTTCCCCCACCCGCTCACCTGAACCTTGTCGTCCGGGCTGTCCGACGCGCGTTGCGCTCCGTGGAGCCGGCGGATCGCCGCTTCGACGAACATGATGTCGCCACCCATCGGGGTGTAGTACATCCCCGCCGCGACACCGATCTCGTTCTCCTCGTTCGCGCGCTCCGGGTGCACTCGCGGGCGGCCGAGCAGCTCGCGCACGTCCTCGACGCTGATCGAGAAGTCGTCCGTCTCTCCCGACGCGAGCTTGCGCGCCACCTTGCGTGCTACCGCGCCGACCTGCCGCTCGAGCTGGCGCACGCCGCTCTCGCGGGTGTACTTCGACACGATGCTCATCACTGCGTCGTCGGTGAACACGACGTTCTTGCTCTTGAGCCCAGACTCTTCGAGCTGGCGAGGGATGAGGTACTTCTTCGCGATCTCCGCCTTCTCGCGCTCGGTGTAGCCGGCGAACTCCACGACTTCCATGCGGTCGATGAGCGGACCCGGGATGTTCTGGATGAAGTTGGCCGTCGCGATGAACAGCACCTCGCTCAGGTCGAACGGAATGCCGAGGTAGTGATCGGTGAACGTGTCGTTCTGCGCCGGGTCGAGCACCTCGAGCAGCGCGCTCGCGGGGTCGCCCTGGAACGACTGACCGAGCTTGTCGACCTCGTCGAGCAGGAAGACGGGGTTGCGCGTCTTCGCCTGCTTGAGCCCCTGGATGATGCGGCCGGGCATGGCGCCGACATACGTGCGGCGGTGACCACGAATGTCCGCCTCGTCGCGTATGCCGCCGAGGGCGACGCGCACGTACTCGCGCCCGAGTGAGCGCGCGATCGACTTGGCGATCGACGTCTTGCCGACACCTGGTGGGCCGGAGAAGAGCAGGATGGGCCCCTTCGCCATGGCGCGGGCCTTCGCCTCCTTCGTGTCCGTCACCGGACGATCGTCGTCCACCGGCCCGAGCGCCGGCGTCGCGTCGTCCCGGTGCTCCCTGAGCTTGCCGACGGGCACCTCGCCCGACGCCGCGACCTCGTCGGCCATCTCCTGCGCGCGCAGCTGGCGCACGGCGAGGAACTCGAGCACGCGGTCCTTCACGTCCGGCAGCCCGTAGTGATCCTCGTCGAGCACGGTCTGCGCACGCGTGAGGTCGAGGTTATCGTCCGACCGCGCGTTCCACGGCAACTCGGCGATCCACTCGAGATACGTGCGGATCACCTGGGCCTCCATCGACTCGCGCCCAGCGCGCTCCAGACGGCCCAGCTCGCGCTCCACCTCGGTGCGCGCCGTGGGCGGCAGCTCGAGCTTATCCAGCTTCTCGCGCAGCTCGCTGATCTCCTTGCTCTGATCGTCGTCGCCGAGCTCCTTCTGGATCGCCTTCATCTGCTCGCGCAGGTACATCTCGCGCTGGCGCTCACCGAGCTCCTCCTGCACCTGCGACTTAATTTCTTCCTGCATCTCGATCATGCCGATCTGCCGCTGCACGTGCACGAGCACGCGCCGCAGCCGATCCTCGACCGAGAGGTTCTCGAGCAGTCCCTGCCGCTCGGCGACGGGCAGCTCGATGTAGCCGGCCACGAGGTCCGCGAACTTGCCGGCATCGGTGACCGCGTCGAGCACCTGATGCACGACTTCCTCGGGGAGCCCGCGCCGCTCGCCAAGCTCGGCGGCACGCTCGCGAATCTCCTTGTAGAGCGCGACGAACGCGGGGTCGTTCTCATCGACCGGCGCCATCTCCTCCACCGGCGTGACGACGGCGCTGAGGTAGTTCTCGGTCATGACGTACTGAAGCGACGTCGCGCGCTGCTCCCCTTGCAGCAGCAGCTGGACGCCGCCGAGTCCACGCTGGATCTGACCGATGCGGGCGATCACCCCCATCGAGTAGAGGATCTCCGGGGTGGGCTCGTCGGTGTTGTCGCGTTGTGCGACGGCGAAGACGAGGCGATCGCCCTTGAGGGCCGCCTCGATGGCGCGCAGCGTCCCCGGCCGGCCAGCGGCGATGGGGGCGGTGAGGCCCGGAAAGATCACCGTGCCCCGTAGCGGGAGCACGGGAAGTGTCTGGCGTGTAGCCATGTCGAAACCTGACGGTAAAAGGAGCGGCCCGACGCCGACGGCCGATACTGTCGTCACGCGTGGGCGGCTCTAAGGAAGTCGCACACTCCATTCCAGCCGCCTCACGACAGCACGGCAGCCGTTGACACCATTTGCGGCCATCGTGACGTAGTGTCCCTGCCGCCGTGGCGGCTGTCCTTTCCAGTGTCGTTGTGCGGTGCTACTATGTCCGCTTCGTGCCTCACCTTGCCTACTCGCCGAGTGCCTGACCCGCTCGCCTCTGCCGCGGATGATGAGCTGCGCGCCCACGTCGAACGCGCGCTCGCGGCCCACTACGAGCTCGACTGCGAGATCGGACGGGGCGGGATGGGCATCGTCTATCGGGCCAAGGACAAGCGGCTGAAGCGACAGGTCGCGATCAAGCTGCTCCCGCCCGAGCTGGCGTTCCGCAGCGACATCAAGTCGCGCTTCCTGCGCGAGGCCGAGACGGCCGCCCAGCTGTCGCACCCCAACATCGTCCCGATCTACACCGTCGACGAGCAGGAGCAGCTCGTCTTTTTCGTGATGGCGTACATCAGCGGGGACAACCTCGCCAAGCGCCTGCACGAGCGCGGCGTGCTCACGGTCGAGGAGACGCGGAAGGTGCTGCGAGAGGTCGCCGACGCACTGGCCTACGCGCACGACCGCGGCGTCGTCCACCGCGACATCAAGCCGGACAACATCCTGCTCGACGCCGCGTCGGGTCGGCCGATGGTCACCGACTTCGGCATCGCGCGCGCCATGGACGCCGAGGGGGACAGCCGCCTCACCGCGACCGGAATGGCCATCGGAACGCCCGCGTACATGTCGCCCGAACAGGCCGCTGGCGAGCGCGAGATCGATGGGCGCAGCGACCTGTATTCGCTCGGCATCCTCGGCTATCAGATGCTCACCGGCGAGCCGCCGTTCGTTGCCGGCAGCACGCCGGCGATGCTGGTGAAGCACATCTCCGAGCGTCCGATCCCGGTCGAGCAGCGTCGCACCGACGTCGATCGAGACCTCGCGGCGACCGTGATGATGTTGCTGGAGAAGGATCCGGCCAATCGCTTCCAGTCGGCGGCGACGCTGGTGACGGCGCTGGATTCCCGCGCGCTGCCGACCCCGGCTCGGCGGAGCTCGACGTCGTCGCAGCGGGACGGGGGCGGCTCCGCGCCGGGCGGCGATCCGGGAGCGGAGTACGGGCGACGGCCCGAGCAGGACGTCGGCTCGCGGGGGTTGGGATTCGCGTCGCGGCCGTCGGGGCAGGGAGCGCCCTACGACCCCGGTTTCGTCTACCCGCACCCACCATATCCGCTCCAGGGCCGCCAGCCGGGCGACGCGACGCGCCCGAGCGAGGGCGCTCCCACGATGGAAGAGATCCGGCGGTGGGAGAACCCGCACGTCGTCGCCTTCCGTCGCAAGATCGCGCCGTACCTGTTCGTCAACAGCGTCATTCTGCTGTTCTCGTTGTTCGGGCACGACGGATTCTTTCCGATCACCGTGCTCTGGAGCATCATCATCGCCTTCCAGTACGCGAAGCTCTGGAGCGAAGGACACGACTGGCGCGACGTGTTCCGTCAGCCGAAGGACCGCGAGCTGATGGAGGTGTTCGAGGACTTCTTCGAATACGTGCGCGCACAGTTCAATCCCGTGGCACGGGCGCGGCTGCGCGAGCAGCGCGCGGAGCGACGCGCCCTCGCGCGCATGGGCGCGCCAGCACTTCCATCGGGTATGGATGCGTCGCCGCCGGCGAGCTACGCCGCGGCGGCATTGGGCGGCCAGAGCGGGGACCGCGCGCGACAGGCGATCGCCGATCGCGACGAGGTCATCCGCCGCCTGAACGCGCTCCCCAAGGCGGACCGCGAACGCTTCGCCGATGTGGCGCGCTCGGCGTCGGCGCTCGCCGACCGGGTGGGCTCGCTGGCGCTGTCCCTCGAGGAGCTGTCGCGTCACGACGTCGAAGGCTCCCGCGCTGTGCTCGAGCGGGAGATCTCGGCGCTCGAGGGGGCGGCCAACCCGCTCGAGCGGGGCAGTGAGGACCGCGTGCGCCGGCTCGCGTACCTCAAGCGCCAGCGCCGCGCGCTCGTGGACGCCGAGAAGAAGCGCAACGCCGTTGCCGAGAAGCTCGAGACCTGCGCGCTCGCGCTGCAGAGCATGCGCTACGACATGATGCGTCTCAGCGCGAGCCCGCAGATGCACCAGCACATCACGTCGCTGGCCAACAAGGCGCTGAGCCTCGCCGAGAACGTGGACGAGGCGGTCTACGTCGCCGACGAGATGGGACGGGTGGGCAGCGCACGCGCCTCTGGCGCTCGCCGCGCCACGTAGCGGTGACCGACCTTCTGCTCGACCGGCTGGTGGCCGCGGTCGGGGCGCAATACCGGGTAGACGCGGAGATCGGCCGAGGAGGAATGGCCGTCGTCTATCGGGCGACCGACGTTCGCCTCAACCGGCGCGTCGCGATCAAGCTGCTGCCCCCGGAGCTCGCGTTCAATCCGGACGTGCGCGAGCGGTTCCTGCGCGAGGCGCAGACGTCCGCTCAGCTCGCCCACCCGCACATCGTGCCGATCTTCACGGTCGACGAGCGCGAGGGGATGGTCTACTTCGTCATGGCGCTCGTCGATGGCGAGAGCCTCGCGGAACGGCTCGCGCGCGAGCCGCGGCTGCCGATCGCCGACGCGCGACGCATCCTCGCCGACGTGGCCGACGCGCTCGCGTATGCGCACGGCCGCGGCGTGGTGCACCGCGACGTGAAGCCCGACAACATCATGGTCGATCGGGCGACGGGACGCGCGGTCGTTACGGACTTCGGGATCGCGCGAGCGGCGGCGGGCGACTCGCGACTCACGGTCACCGGAGTCGCCGTCGGCACACCGGCCTACATGTCGCCGGAGCAGGCGCTCGGGGAGCGCGAGATCGACGGACGCAGCGACCTGTATTCGCTCGGTGTCGTGGGCTACCAGATGCTCGCTGGCACGACGCCGTTCCGCGCGGCGAACACGCCGGCGATGCTCGTGAAGCATCTCTCGGAGACACCACGATCGCTCGACACGCTGCGACCCGACGCGCCCGCGGGGCTCGTGCACGCCATCATGCGCGCGCTGGCGAAGAAGCCGGAGCATCGCTGGAGCGATGCGGAGGAGTTTCGCGCGGCGATTCTCGGCCAGCGTGAATCGGGCGCGTATGCTGAGCTGGCCGCCGAGCCGGCGTCCGCTCCGCCGCGCGAAAGTCACGCAGCCTCGGCGGAGGCGGCAGCGTTCTATCGATCGCCATTCACCGGTCCCGCGCACGCACCGCCACGTCCGTCGCAGCAAGGCGGGCAGGCTCCCGCTGGGCTCCCCGCTCATCCGCAGGTGCCCGGCCTGCCGCCGATGCCGCCGATGCCTGCCCTGCCCGCCTACGGCAGCAAATCCGACTGGCGCGAGTGGCGTCGGTTGCAGCGGCGATGGGACGAGGAGCGACGGCGGCGCGAGAAGCTCGCGTTCAAGGAACGCCGACGCGAGGAAGAGCTGGATGCGACACGCCCGGTCGAGCAGCGGGTGTCGCGGTGGCGCCAGCGTGCCTTCGGCGGATTCGCGACGATCGGTGGCCTGGCGACGATCAACGTGCTCACGTCGCCGGACTTCATGTGGTTCGCGATTCCGGGCACGTTCATCTTCCTTGGCGTCGTCTCGCACGCGGGGCGGCTGTGGTTCGACGGCATCCCGCTCGCGCGCCTGTTCAAGCGCGGCGAGCGGCCGGCCGAGCTGTCGAGCGGTTCGAGCTCGCCCGCGCCCCCGACCGGTCAGCGTCTCGAGTCCGTCGCGCTGCGCCTCGCTTCAGCGCAGGTGCTCACCGGTCCGCACGGGACGGCGGTTCGCCGCGCGGCCGAGGATCGTATCGCGGTGGAGGAAACGCTCAGCCGCCTCGCGCCGGCCGAGCGCGAGATGATTCCCGACGTGCTTCCGACGGTCGTGGCGCTCGCCGAGCGTGTCGGCTCCCTCGCCACCACGCTGCACGGTCTCGACGCGGACGTGAGCGCGGCATCGATCGCGTCGCTCGAGCAGCGCCTCGCTTCGCTGCGCGCCGAAGCGGGCGAGTCTCCGTCGCCCGAGCAGGAGCGCCGCCTCGCGCTGCTCGAGCGTCAACACGGCACGATCAAGGAGCTCGGCAATCGGCGTACCGTGCTCGCGTCGCAGCTCGAGAGCGCTGGCCTCGCGCTGCGCAACCTCCGCCTCGATCTCCTCAAGCTGCGCTCATCAGGTCTCGGCAGCGCGATGTCCGACGTCAACAGCGCAACGCAGGAAGCTCGCGCGATCAGCCGGGACATCGGACACGCGGTCGATGCGGTCGCCGAGGTGAAGCGGCTGTAGCTGTCCGGAAACGGAATGCTGTGCCAGGTGCAGCAGTGCGGTGTGCGGCGCTACTTTCCCTCCATGCGTGAACTCGTCGTCGGAGTGGCATGGCTGGCCCTCGCCGGGGGCTGCATGGCATCGGAGACCGCGCGCGGCGAGCGCGAGCAGCCCGCGACTCAAGCCGCGGCGGGAGGAGCCGCCAGCCGAGCCGCGACGGACACCGGGCCGAAAGCGCTGCCCCTCATGCCGCGACCTGAGGTCGTGCGTGGACTGTACGTCAACCGATGGGCGGCGTTGGGCGAGCGCATGGGGCAGCTCATCGACGTGGCGAAGCGCACCGAGGTCAATGCGCTCGTCATCGACGTGAAGGACGACCGCGGATTCCTGCTGTATCGCTCATCCGTGCCGCTCGCCCGCGCCATCGGCGCGGATACCAACAGGCCGATGTCGGCGAAGCGTCTGCGCGCGATCCTCGACACGATGCGCGCTCACGAGATCTTCCCGATCGCGCGCATCGTCGTCGCCAAGGATCCACTGCTGGCTCAGTCAAAAACCGAATGGGCCGTGAAGCGGAGGAGCGACGGCACGCCGTGGCTCGACAAGAACGGCCGACCCTGGCTCGATCCGCACCATCGTGAGATCTGGAGCTATGCGGGAGACATCGGCGACGAAGCGATTGCGCTGGGCTTCGGCGAGGTTCAGTTCGACTACGTGCGCTTCCCCGACGAGCCGCGGCTCATTCGCGAGGCGACGTTTCCGCTCGCGCAGGGACGCGTGCGCGCGCGCGTCATTCGCGAGCAGCTCGGCTACCTGCATGGCCGGTACAAGGCAAAGAAGGTCCCGATGGCAATCGACGTGTTCGGTCTGACGGCGACCGATTCGACGGACATGGGGATCGGCCAGAAATGGGAGCAGTTCGTCGATCAGGCGGACGTCATCCTGCCGATGACGTATCCGTCGCACTACGCGCCGGGAACCTATGGGCTCGGCAATCCGAACGCGCGTCCGTACGCGGTGCTCGACCACTCGCTGCGCGATGCGAAGCGGCGAAGCGCGGGAATTCCGGGCGCAGGCCAGCTCGTGCCATGGTACCAGGACTTCACGCTCGGACCGCCGCGCTACGGGGTGGAGCAGGTGCGAGCACAGATCCAGGCGGGCTACGACAATGGCGTGCGCGGCTGGATGCTGTGGAATCCGGGCAGCCGCTACACGATCGGGGCGCTGCGGCCGGCGATCTTCAACGAGGCAGAAGAGCGAAAGCGTCCACGCGAGCCCGTTCGGGCTGCGCGCACCGAAGGCGAACGGACGCAGGCGTCATCCACCGCACCGCGTCCCTGACGCACTGCGCGCTCAGCGCTTGAGGAGCGCGGCGATCGCGTCCGCGACTGGCCGCGGCGCATCCTCGGGAGTGAAATGCCGTGCACCGGCAACGACCTCCAGGGTCGCGCCGGGAATCGCGGCGGTGAGGCGCCGGCCGATCTTGAGCGGGACGAACGAATCGTGTGCACCCCAGACCACCGCGGTCGGCGCGGCGATCTCGGTCAGCCGCGGCGCGAGCGCGCGCGTCTCGCGCGCATCCAGCGCGCGCAGGTGCTGCATGAAGGCGTCTCGCCCCTCGGCCGAAGCGAACGGGCGCGTGAACCGGTCGATGGAGTGGACCGCTCGCGCGGAATCGGCGTAGCCGCGCTCGAGGTCGGCGCGCAGCATCGCGATCAACCAGCCTGGTGCAACGCGTCCCGTCAGACGGAGCAGGGCCCGAGCGAGACGCACGTCGCGCCTGGGCCAGCCGCTGAACGCGACGCTGTCGATGAGGGCGAGCCGCGTCACGCGGGTCGGGGCCTGGAGCGCCATGGCCTGCGCGACGCCGCCTCCGAGGTCATGCCCGACGATGCACGCCTCGTCGATGCCGAGCGCGTCGAGCAGCGACACGACGCGCTCGGCGTGCGCAGCCAGAGTGAGCGGACGGCCGTTCGGCGGATCACTGCGCCCGTAACCCAGCAGATCGAGCACGACCAGCCGATGCCCAGCCGGCATCAGCGGGATCACATCGGTCCAGAGGTGACCGGAAGTGGGGAAGCCGTGCAGGAAGACGACCGGCTCGCCGACGCCTCGCGTTCCTGCCGCGTAATAGTAGAGGCGTGCGCCATCGAGATCGATGAACTCACCGCGCACGACATCGGCGGCGAGAGCGGAGCGAGCTGTGGTGACGGCAGGGAGCCATGCGCCAAGATGCTGAGCCCGCGCATTTGCGACAAGCGGTGGCAATATGCACCGCGGGCTGACGACATCATCTCGTCAGCCCGCGTGTCCAGCACGTCCTCTACGGCCAGCGCCGCGTCAGCGGCCTGGCCCGCCGCCCTGCCGCATCTGCTCCATGCGCGCCTTCTGCTCAGCGACGTTCTTGTCGTAGATCGCCGCCTGCTCGGCGGTGAGAACGGCGCGAATCTCAGGCGTCATCTTCTCGCGAAGCGCCTGCATCTTCGTGAACGCCTCGGCGCGGTCACCACCGCCCTGCATCGACTCGCGGATCGCCTGCATCTCAGGCTGATACTTCGCGTTGATGTCGGCGACCTTCGCCTTCTGGGCGTCGGTCAGCTCGATGCCGGTCATCGTGCGGTTGAAGCCTCCGCGGCCGCCACCCTGGCCGGGGCCACCCTGCTGCGCAGGGGCCTGGGTCGCTGCCTGAGCACCGGCGACCGCGGTACTGCCGGCGAGGAGAGCGACGCCGAGCGCCGCGATGCGGATTGCCTTCATGAAGCGATACCTCGTGTGGTGGATGAACGTACTAAAAGACTAACGTCATGACCTGACGTCACTTAGGTGCGGCCCTCTAGCGAACCGGGGTAGATTCGCCATACTTACCCGGTTTTCGCCGGAGCGTTCCGTCCGGCAACGCCGCGTCTGGTGTGACCGCAAGCACTGCGAGACCTCGTGACTCTACCGTCGACCCCGAACACCCCCGCTACCGATCCGGCCGCTGGTGCCATTCCCGCACCGGCGGGCCCGGCCATCCCCCCGCCGGCGGCGTTCGTGCCTCCGACGACAGCGGTGAAGTTCCCAGTGGACTGGCTGATGGCCCATGCCGCCTCCCCCATTCGCTACCGGGCGCTGACGGAGGTGGTTCGACTGTCGCCCGGCGAGACGGCACAGGTCTCCAATCTTCCCTTTACGCATCCGCCCGCCCTGCTGTTGGCGGTGCAGCAGGGGGTGGACGGGACGTGGGAGGGGGGCATGCTGGCGCTCCCTTCGCCCAGGGCGCACCGCTTCGAAGGAATTGGAACCATCCCGGCCGTCCGGCGTCTGCTCGAGCTCGGGTGGAGCAAGGACAGCCCGCCGCTCGTCCATGCACGGCGTGCCTTGTTCCGCTTGCTCGCGGAGGATGACGATCCGTCCTACCTGTACGAGCTCGCCGGCAAGCATCGGATGGACGAGGAGGAGGTGAAGCGCGGGCGGCTCGCATTGCGGGAAGCCGCCGCCGCCGCGCTGGCTCAGGCCGGATACGAAGGCGACCCGCGGCTTCGCGGTGCGGCGCGCCGAATCGTGACGCGCATGGCCGACTATCTGCGCTCACCGCTGGCGCAGAAGCCGTTCATCCGCCAGGGCAACCAGCACATGCTGGCGGCCGAGGCCGCGCCGCCGTCGTTTCACGTGGTGATGATGCTCGCGTACATGCCACTGTTCCGTGCCGAGCATCACCGCGAGATGGACGCGCTGTACGCGCACCTCACCCAGGCGCAGCCGCGCCAAGAGGCGATCCAGCTCGTGGGCGGGAAGCCGGCACCGGTGCCTCATCTCGTGCTCGGCGATCTGCTGCCGCATCGCAACGCCGTCGACGCTGACGTCGCGTTCGCGCTGTACTGGTTGGAACTGATGGCGCGGCTCGGTTTCCTGCGGCGGAACGAGAACTGGAGCAAGCTGTTCGAGCGCTTCCTCGAGGACCGCGACCGCGAGGGGGTATGGCACCCCCACAAGGGAATGGACGTCGTGGTACGAAGCACCAATCCGCACGTCTGGCCCACGTATCCGCTCGAGCCCGTGCTGGAAG
>DATFOL010000654.1:0-6191 GCA_035265545.1 Gemmatimonadaceae bacterium
CCTCGGTCTGGACCAGGTGCACGCCGACTGTGCCAGCGCCGCCGAGACCGCTCTCGAGTACGACCCTGGTTCTCCTGCACCGGTGCATCCGATGACGAAACGATGAATGCGAGACGCGGCGGCGACGCATGAGTGCGTCGCCGCCGCGCCTCGTCCACCGGGTCGACTCAGCGCCGCGACTTCGCTGTCTTCCCGTTCTTCTTGCCCGTCGCGCGCGACAGAACGCCGTTACCGAACAACTTCCCCGCGATATCCTTGAACATGTCCGGATCGATGTCCGGCCCCACTGGCGCGGTGAGCTGTGGCTCCTCATCCAGATCCGGCGGCGTCGCGCCTTCGTTCGAGGCGTCTTCCACGCGCAGCTCGGACCCGTCCTCGGGATGCGTGCCGTTCCAGATCGCGCCGATCTCCGTGTAGTCTTCGGGACTGAATCGGTACAGGATCTGGTGCAGCCCGCGCTCCTCGTGCTTGCGCGACTCGGGGAAGCGCTTGTTGCTGATGTCCGGGATCGGCATGAGCTTGCCGACGTCCACCCCGGTCAGCTTCTCCAGCGCCTTCGCGTACGCGACGATGTGCACGCCGCCGCGCACGAGCAGGAACCCGACCATCGTGCGCGCCGTGCGGTCCTCCACCATCTCGTACACGCGGATCTTGTTGGCGCGCGCGCCACACTCGAGGAAGAAGTTGTGCAGCAGGTCGAGCTTGAGGTTGCCGCTCGAGAACACGTTCTGTCCCGTCCAGAAGTTCCCCTGCGAGTCCATCGGCAGTGCCTGCTGGCCGCTCGCGAGGAAGTGATAGGAGTTTCGCGCATCCTCTGCCGAGGCAAGCGGCGTGGCGGTCGGGTCCTTGCCGCGCTTCGTCGTTCCCGTGAGCAACAGGTTGATCGTGTACGAGACGAGCTCGATGTGCGAGAACTCCTCGGCCGCGATGTTCGCCACGAGGTCGTAGAACGGGCGCATCTTGCTGCGTCCGCGGAAGTTGAACGACTGGAACGTGTAGTTCATGAACGTCGACATCTCACCGAACTTCCCGCCGAGCAGTTCCTGCACGGCAGCGGCGGAGTTCGGCGATGGATGGTCGGGGCGAGGCAGGTCGATCTGGAGCTTGTCGAAGCGAGTGATCATCGGGCCACCTGGATGAAGAGAGCGGCCGATTCTCGCAAAAACGTGCCCCGTGCGTCGCTCACTCGTGAGCGTGCGCTTCACGTCGCCACGCGCGATCAGCGCGGGCCCGACGTCGCTTGCGTGATCGTGAGGTTCGCGAAGTCGCCGCGCGAGTTGTTGCCGACCCAGAGTGCGACCGGACCCGGCTTCGCGTCGCCGAGTCGCGTCACCACGAGATCAGGTTCGTCGCCCCCGTTGGCGTACACCGATACCTGCGTGCGCGTGATCACGAGGCGCAGTCGGACCCAGTTCGTCGGATCGGGCACCGGCGAGACGGGCTGCTCGTACTTGCCCGGTGACTCCGCGCGGAGCCGCGGCCATGGCCACGTCGGCTGGGAGACGTATTGCACCGCACGCTTGGCCCGCGCCGTGTCGGGCGTGCGAAAGTTGAATGGTCTGAGATACACGGCTTCGTAGGTGCTGTCGTTCTGCACCGCCCACCCGACGCCGACGAAGCTCTGCTGCTGCACGTCCTCGCCGCGCACGTCGAGCTCGATCGTGCCCTCCGCGAATGCGGCGCCCTTCACTACCGCGAAGCCATCGCCGGGCTTCGCGTCGAGCCGGATGATGGACCGTCCGTTCTCCTGAACCACCGTGTGGGTGCGGTTGACGACGCGCTCGACGGCAGGAAGGCTGTCGGTACCGCGCTGTGCCGCAGCAGACGGATGACCGAACAGCAGAGCGGCGGAGGTCGTGACGACGATGGCGAGGGTACGCATACGCCTGTCTCCTCTCGTGAAGGTGCTGGGCTCGATCCGGGCGTCAACGCTGACGACTACGGGACGCTAGACGCGCGGTTTCACCGGCTCGCCGAAGGTGATCCAGAACCCGTTGAGGTCGCGAATGATGAACTCGCGCTGGCCATACTCCGTGTCGTGCGGCGCCTCATGGACGGCGACGCGGTCGCGGAGCATCTCGTGCAGCCGATCGACTCCGCGCGTGTTGACGTACAGGTCCGCGTCGCGCCGCCACGCGTCGCTCGGCTGGCCGCCCGCGTTGAGCATGACCTCGGTGGATCCGTAGGTGAGTAACGCCCACGTCGTCTGGCCGTTCTCCTCCTCATGCGTCCGCTGGGTCACGAACCCGATGGTCTCGTACCAGGCAACGGTCGCCCGCACATCCGGCACGTTGAGCATGGGGACGACTCGATCCATTTGCAGTCCTCTCCGCTGAGCGTTGCATCCGTCGACCGCGCTCCATTCTATGGTGCCGGCGCGCGAGGTCCAGCTACCGCTCAGCCCGGACCTCCGTTCTTCCCCCTGCCCTCGCCGCCATCCCATATTCGGCGCGCTAGCCGCCGAAATACCCGTCCGCACCCACGGATCCGAGGTTCTCACCACATGCTCGATCTCTTCGCCCGCTTCCTCGCCTCCGTCGCGGGCCTGGTCGCCGTCACATTCGGTCTCCAGCTCGCGCCCGATGCACCGCCGCGTGACGGCCTCGATGCGCTCGAGGTTGCCCCCGGTCTCGCGCTCACCCTCGTGGCCGAGGCGCCGACGATCACCAACCCGACGAACATCGACGTCGACGCGCGTGGGCGCATCTGGCTGATCGAAGGCTTCAACTACCGGAAGTTCAAGCCGAAGCCGCTGCGCGCCGCGGGTGACCGCATCGTGATCCTCGAGGATACCACCGGCGACGGGGTGGCCGACAAGAGCACGGTCTTCTATCAGGGCACCGACATCGACGCGGCGATGGGGATCGCCGTGCTGGGAAACAAGGTCTACGTCTCCGCCTACACGAAGATCTTCGTCTTCACCGACACGAACGGCGACGACAAGCCCGACAAGAAGGAAGTGCTGTTCACCGCGGGCGGTCCGCCGGACCACGACCACTCCACGCACGCCTTCGTGTTCGGCCCGGACGGCCGGCTCTACTTCAACGGCGGCAACGAGACGCGCTCCATCATGGACTCGGCGGGCAAGGTGCTCGTCGACCGCGCCGGCCATCGCGTCGAAGCGAAGCTGAACCCGTATCAGGAGGGCATGGCATTCCGGCTCGAGCCCGACGGCAGCAAGTTCGAGGTGCTCGGCTACAACTTCCGGAATCCGTACGAGCTCGCCGTCGATTCGTACGGTACGGTATGGCAGACCGACAACGACGACGACGGCAACCGTTCCACGCGCCTGAACTATGTGATGGAGGGGGGCAACTTCGGCTACCGCGACGAGATGACGGGCGCCTTCTGGCGCGCGCGCCGCACTGGGATGGAGCCGGAGATCCCGCGCCAGCACTGGCACTCCGCCGACCCGGGCTCGGTGCCGAACGTCCGCATCAACGGCGCGGGCTCTCCGGCCGGTGTGATCGTCTACGAGGGATCGTTGCTGCCCAAGCAGTACCAGGGCACGATCATCCATGCCGACCCGGGCCCGAACGAGGTGCGTGCGTTCACGCTCGGCGCCGACGGCGCGGGCTACTCCGCCGAGCGTCTGCCGATCATCACGTCGGCGAAGGACAAGATGTTCCGCCCGGTCGACGTGGCCGTCGCGCCCGACGGCTCGCTGTTCGTCGCCGACTGGTACGACGCCGGCGTCGGCGGCCACAACATGTCCGATCAGTCGCAGGGCCGGATCATCCGCATCGCGCCACCTGGCACGCGCTACACGGTGCCCAAGCTGGATCTCTCGACACCCATCGCCGCGACGCGCGCGCTGCGCAGCCCGAACCTCGCGACGCGCCATCTCGCGTACGAGCGGTTGGCCGGCGACGGCCCGCGCGCCGAGAGCGCGCTGGTGCCCATGTGGCGCGGCACGGTTCCGCACGAGCGGGCGCGGGCGCTCTGGCTGCTCGCGCGCATTCCCGGCCGGGGCGCACGCTACCTGAGCGAGGCTTCCCGCGACGCCGACCCGAACATCCGGATCACGGCGCTGCGCGCCACCCGCCGGATCGATGGCGACGTCATCGCGATGGCTGAGCGTCTGGTGCGCGATCCATCGCCAGCGGTGCGACGCGAGGTCGCGATCGCGCTGCGCCACAACCAGAGCCGCCGCGCCGGAGCGCTCTGGGCGGGGCTCGCACAGCAGTACGACGGAAAGGATCGGTGGTACCTCGAGGCACTCGGCGTCGCCGCTGACCGGCAGTGGGACCGCTACTTCGGCGCGTGGCTCGACCGGATCGGCGACGACTGGAACACTGCCGCCGGTCGCGACATCGTGTGGCGCGCGCGTTCGTCGCGGGCGCTGCCGCTACTCGAGCAGCTCGCCGCCGACCAGGCGACGCCCGTCGCCGATCGCATCCGCTACTTCCGCGCGCTCGACTTCCATCCGGCGGAGGCGCGACAGAAGTCGCTGCTCGCGCTGCTCGCCACGCCGGCCGGCGCGAGCGCCGAGCTCACTCCGGTGATCCTCAGTCAGCTCGACGCGAAGACGGCGGGCAGCCTTCCCGAGGTGCAGGCGGCACTGCAGCGCTCACTCGGTCCGCTGCGCGGAACGACGCAATACGTCGATCTCGTGGATCGCCACGGCGTGCGCACCGAGCTGGACGAGCTGGTGAAGCTCGCGCTCGCCAAGCCCAACGAGACAGTCGGCAGCGAGGCGGCGCGACTCGCGCTCTCCTGGGGCGCGTTGCCGCGGTTCACCGAGATCGTGCGCGGCACCGACGATGCCGCCGCGCGGCGCGCGCTCGTCGTGCTGGGTCGCAACTTCACCCCGAGGGTCGACACCATCATGACCGCCGTGGTGCTCGACACGACGCGCGCGCTCGATCTCCGGCGGCAGGCCGTCCAGTCGATGGGCACGGGGAACGACGGCTGGATGCGGCTCATCGCACTGGCGCGGGAAAAGCGGCTGCCGAAGCAGCTCGAGCCCGCGGCCAGCGCGGCGCTGTTCGCCGCGTGGCCCGAGATTCGGGATTCGGCGGCGAAGTATCTGCCGACGCCTCCCGCCACGACGCTCGACGGCAAGACGCTTCCGTCGCTCACGGTGCTGGCTGCGCGCACGGGCGACGCTGCCGCCGGCCGTCCCGTGTTCGAGCGCAGCTGCTCGAGCTGTCACGTCGTCGGCGGCGCGGGCACCGACTTCGGGCCGGCGCTCACCGAGATCGGCGACAAGCTGCCGAAGAGCGGACTGTATCACGCCATCCTCGATCCGAGCGCGGGTATCGCCTTCGGCTACGAGGGCTGGACCATCAAGACACGTGACGGTCAGCAGCTCGTCGGCATGATCGCCAGCGAGACCGACGACGAAGTGGTGCTTAAGCTCATGGGCGGGATCCAGCGCCGCGTGCCGAAGAGCACGATCGCCGAGCGGAAGCGGATGGACACGTCGCTCATGCCGCACGGGCTCGAGCGTACGATGAACGAAGCCGATCTGGTGCACCTCGTCGAGTACCTCTCGACGCTGCGCCGCCAGCGGTGATCGGCATGCCCGCACGCGGCGCAGTCGTGATCGCCGCGTGCGCGGCTGCAGTCGCTCTCGGCACGCCACTGCTTCCAGCGATGCTCTCAGCCCAATCACCGGCGCGGCCCGGCATCAACTACGACGAGAGCCGCGTCGTGGCGTACACGCTTCCCGATCCGCTGGTGCGCTCGGATGGCCAGCCCGTGCGCACGGCCGACGACTGGCGGCGCATCCGTCGTCCCGAGCTGCTCGCGCTGTTCGAGCGCGAGGTGTACGGCAAGTCGCCTCCCGCACCGAGCGGGCTGTGGCACGAGGTCCGTTCGGTGGACCGCACCGCGCTCGGTGGACGTGCGACACGCAAGGAGGTGCGCGTGCACCTCGAGCGAGGGCGAGAGGAGCCGTACATGGACATCCTCATGTACGTCCCCAATGCGCGGAGCGCGCCGGCGCCGGCGTTCCTCGCGCTCACCTATGGCAACCACACGATCACGACGGACACTGGCGTCACCGTCACGCCGCACTATCTGCGCGACCACCCGCGGCCGGACAGCGCGCGCGCTCCCATTCTGCGCGGCGCGTGGGCCGAGCGCTGGCCGATCGACACCATCGTCGCGCGCGGCTACGCGCTCGCCGCGGTGTACCTGGGCGATCTCGATCCGGACACCAAGGACGCGATCGCCCGGGGCATTCG
>DATFOL010000655.1:0-5884 GCA_035265545.1 Gemmatimonadaceae bacterium
CGCGCTCTCGGAGTGCTTCTCGAGCACTCGCGGATCGCACCACAGCACGCTCTGGGTGCCGATGCCGATGTGGCTCTGCCCCGAGTCGCTGTCGAGACGCGCGACGGGTTGCCACAGCTCGGTGAGGTAGCCCCCCTTGAAGCCGGTCGGTCGAATCAACGGCTCGCGCTCGAAGTCGAGCCCGACGCTGCGGATGCGGATCTTCTTTGGCTCGGGCACCGGCGTCCCGAGTCGGTCGACGAGTGGAAGGGCCGCAGCCGCACCGGCAACCGCGAGGAACTCGCGGCGGGACAGCTCTCGCGGCTGACGTGGCATCATCGCTTCGATGAGCTCGTAGCGTCCACCGGCGAGGAAGCGGCAGTCAACAGCTGCTTGAATCGCGCCAGGTCGCGCCGCATTCCTTCCATGGACTGCCGCCGCCGCACTGCTCCGCCACCACCCTCCATCTCGAGCGGCGCGTACTCGAAGTGCATCGTCGCCGGCGGAAGCGGCCCACGGGCGAGCAGCTGGCGCAGGTAGGCGGCGAAGTTCACCGCCCCCTCGCCCAGCGGCACGTCGCGCACGACCCAGCGGCCGTCCGGCCGCCGCGCCCAGTCGAAGTCTTTCACCGCGATGGTGTCGATGTGTGGAGCGATCAGGCGAAGCGTGAGCGGCCAGCTCTCGCCACCCTCCACCGTGGCGTGGCAGATGTCGTACTGGACACCCAGGCCCTCGGGCTCGATGCCCTCCAGGAGCACGCCGATGTCCCAGACGGAGCCACCGACCCGCGTGCCGGCGTGATTCTGATAGCCGCCCCGGATGCCGATCTGGCGATTCAGCGACGCCAGCGCGGCCGCACGGGGCTTCAGGTCGCGCACCGCCCGCAGCGGATCCGTACCCGAGGGATAGGTCCAGTAGCCCATGCGGTAGTGCGAGACGCCGGACATCCGGGCCGTCTCCAGCACCCGGCGGGTGAGCGGATCACTCGCGTCGGTGATCGCGGTCGTGATCATCGGCACCGTGAGCCCGGAGCGGCGCAGCGTCTCGACCGCGCGCGGCAGGTCGTCCTCGACACGCTCGGGAAGCACGTGGCCGCCAGGTCGGACCGTCAGATCCACCGCGCGGAACCCGGCTTCCGAGATCGCCGGGCCCACGTCGGCGAACGGCAGCCATTGCAGGTGCTTGGAGAAGATCGCGATCAGGGGCTGCTCGGGCGCCCTCGCCGAGCCGGTGGCAGCGTGCAGCGCGGCCGGACCCAGTGCGCCGGCCGTCGCTGCCACCGCGGTCGCCCGCGCGAAGAACTCCCGGCGACTCAGACTGTTGTCGTCCATCCGCTCGTCGATCTGCGGCTGCGATTCATCACAGCGCTACGGCTTGGCCTGGCTCGCCGTGGCGGGTGTTTCACTGTGCGCGACCGCCAGCCAGCGGCCGCCACGCTTCCGCCACACACTCATCGAGTTCACGGGTGACGGCGCCGGATGACCGTCGCACATCGCCTTCCCGCTCGAAGAGTAGGTGAGGACTACCAGGTCGGTGCCGACTTCCGTCGTCATCGGGTGGTCCAGGCTCCATCCGGTTCCCAACACACACGCCGGGAGGTTGGCCGACGTCTTCGACAGCTGCCAGCGCACGGCACCATGCACATCGACGTAGACGAAATCACTCCCGAGCGCCTTGTTGAAAGCGAGCGTGTCGGATCGTGCGATCGCGTCGAGAATCGCCTGCTCCTGCGCGACGACGGCCGCGCCGACCGACGCCGAAGGGGCTGCGGGCTTGCTGGCTGCCGCTGCCTGAGCGGCGGCGGCGTGGGTAGCCGCGAGCTGAAGCGCGATGGCGAAGGCCACTACGATGCGCGAGTTCATCTGGGCTCCTGGGGATGAGGGGACGACCTGGATCGCGAAGCTCCCTTCCCCAGGGCGCGGCGTCAAGGGATCGCACGGCTGTCACACCCGCAGTCGACGTGGCACTTTTGAGCGATGCTCGTCCCCGCCGTCACCATCCACCGCCAGATCTCCGCCGTACTCTCCGCTTGGGGGATGCCGGACGACGTCGTGCGCACCGCCGCCGACGTCATGACCGACACCGATCTCGCCGGCATCGATTCGCACGGGATCTCGATGCTCATGCTCTACGAAGAAGCGCTCGGTCTCCAGCAGCTCAACCCGACGCCGAAGCCCCACGTCGTGCGCGAATCGCCCGTCACCGCGCTCGTCGATGGCGACGGCGGGCTCGGCCACGTTGCCGCGGTGTTCGGGATGGAGCTCGCGATCCGGAAGGCGAAGTCGGCGAGCGTCGGCATCGTGTCCGTGCGCAACTCCACTCACTTCGGCGCCGCGGGATACTACGCCGCGATGGCCTCCGCGCAGGGACTGCTCGGCCTGGTCACCTGCACCACGCGCGGCAATCCGGTGCTCCCCACCCGCAGCGCGATCCCGGTGCTCGGCACCAACCCCATCGCCTTCGCCGCCCCGACCCGCCGAAATACGCCCTTCCTGCTCGACATGTCGACCAGCACCGTCGCGCAGAACAAGGTGAAGGTGTACGACTTTCAGAACCGTCCGCTCCCACCGGGCTGGGTCTTGGACGAGCATGGGGAGCCGGTCACCGACTCGGCGCTGGCGATGGACCTGGTCACGGTGCGCTACACCGGCGGCATCACCGCCCTCGGCGGCACGGCCGAGATGTCGAGCCACAAGGGTTACGGCCTGAGCGTGATGGTGCAGATCCTGTCCGCGACGCTCGCCGGCGGATCGTTCACGCCGATCCGCAAGCGCACCCAGGGACGCGGCCATCCGGACGACATCGGCCATTTCCTCATGGCGCTCGATCCGACCGCGTTCCGCGACGAGGGCGCGTTCGAGGACGACCTCGACGACGTGATCGACGTGCTGCATGCGGCGCGTCCGACGGTCGCGAGCGAGCCGGTGCTCGTCGCGGGCGAACCCGAGGCCCGTGCACGGGAGCAGCGCTCGCGCGCCGGGATACCAGTACCGTCCGCGTTGGCGGATAGAATCCGCGCCATCTGCGAGCGCGCGGACGCGCCATTCCTGCTCGACGCCGACTGACTGATCGCTCGATGACCTACGATTTCTGCGTCGTCGGCGGGGGCATCGTCGGACTCGCCACGGCGTGGAGGCTCCTCGAGCGCAATCCCGGCGCGTCGCTCGTGCTCCTCGAGAAGGAGGCCGCTCTCGCCACGCATCAGACGGGGCACAACAGCGGCGTCATCCACAGCGGGATCTACTACGCGCCAGGCAGCTTCAAGGCCGATCTCTGCAAGCGCGGCGAGCGCGCGACGAAAGAATTCTGCGCGGCCCAGGGCATCCCGTTCGTCACCTGCGGCAAGACGCTCGTCGCCACCACCCCGCTCGAGGTCGAACGGATGGATGCGCTGGCCGAACGCGCCGGCGAGAACGGCATCGAGGTCGAGCGCCTCGACGCCGACGAGCTACGGCGGCGTGAGCCGAACGTCACCGGGCTCGGCGCCCTCTTCGTGCCCGCGACCGCGATCGTGGACTATCGTCAGGTGTGCGCCGCGATGGCGCGGGTGCTCCAGGCAGCGGGGGCGGAGATCGTGCTGGGCGCCGAGGTGACGGCGATCCGCGAAACGGCACACGACGTCGTCGTCCGCGCGGGCATTCGCAGCTGGACCGCCGGACGCCTGATCGTCTGCGCGGGACTCCAGTCCGACCGGCTCGCTCGAATGGCGGGACTGCCCGTCACCCATCAGATCGTGCCCTTCCGCGGCGAGTACTACCGCCTGCCAGCCGAGAAGAGCGGGATCATCCGAAGCCTCATCTATCCCATCCCGGACCCGGACCTCCCCTTCCTGGGCATTCATCTCACGCGCATGATCGATGGCGGCGTGACGGTCGGCCCCAATGCGGTCCTCGGTCTCAGTCGCGAAGGGTACCCGAAGCTCGCCGTCAACCTGCGCGACGTCGCGCAGTACCTGTTCTTCCCCGGACTCTGGAAGGTCCTGGCTCGCTATCGGAAGTCCGTGCGCGCCGAGCTGGCCGGTTCGCTGCTCAAGTCCTCGTATCTGAAGGAGTGCCGCAGGTATTGCCCGAGCCTCACGGTGGACGACCTCCTGCCGTACACTGCTGGGATCCGCGCGCAGGCCGTGACGCGCGACGGCACGCTGGTGCACGATTTCCTCTTTCTGGAGTCCGCTCGCACGCTCCACGTCTGTAACGCGCCATCGCCGGCCGCGACGTCGGCGATTCCGATCGGGGAGATGATCGCGGAGCGCGCTGCGCGCGCGGTTTGACGGTTCTTCGACTTCTCGGTAGTCGGCCGGCACACCAAGCTGATCACGCTGTCGCAGTTCCCGCTCGCTAACGTGAACCGAAGAACCGTCAACCGTAGAACAGTTGAACAGTTTCTTCCTCTATACGCACCCGTGAAGACAACCCCCGTCACCCCCGCCGACCTCGCCGCATCCGTCATCGCGGTGCCGCCGCTCGCACGCCATCGCGATCTCACGATCAGCAACGCCGACAATCGCGCGCTGATCCAGTACCTCGAGGACGGCGGCGTACGCACGCTGCTCTACGGCGGCAACGCGAACCTCTACAACGTCGGCGCCAGCGAGCTTCCCGAGCTGCTCGACATGCTGGAGGAGGAAGCGGGTGAGGACAGCTGGGTCATTCCGTCCGTCGGTCCCGACTACGGGAAGCTGATGGATCAGCTCTCCGTGTTGAAAGGTCGGGCCTTTCCGACGGTGATGATCCTTCCGCTCGCCTTCCCCGCGACGGGTGACGGCGTCGCGACCGGTATCCGCCGCTTCGCCGAACGTTTCGGCAAGCCCGTGATCGTGTACATCAAGGCCGACGGCTATCTGGAGCCGCCGCAGGTGGCGGCCCTGGTGAACGACGGGCTCGTCGCCGGGATCAAGTACGCCACCGTGCGCACCGATCCGGGACAGGACATCTATCTCCGCGCACTGCTCGACGTCGTCGACCGACAGCTCATCGTCAGCGGGATCGGCGAGCGGCCGGCGATCATCCACCTGCGCGACTTCGGGCTGCAGGGGTTCACCTCGGGGTCGGTGTGCGTCGCGCCCAACAGCTCGATGCGCATCCTCGCCCTGTGCAAGGACGGCCAGTGGGACGCCGCCGAGGAGGAGCGCATCCAATTCCTTCCCCTCGAGAACCTGCGCGACGCGCACAGTCCGATCCGCGTCCTGCACGAGGCGGTCACCCTCGCCGGCATCGCCGACATGGGCCCGATGCTGCCGATGTTGTCCAACCTCGCGGAAGCGCACCGCGTACCCGTGCGCGAGGCCGCGCTCGCGCTTCGCCAGCACGACGAGCAGCTCGCGCCATCGTGAGCGAGCGCCGGAGGTCGCCCGAGCAGCTCCGGAGCCACCGATGGTACGGGGTGGATGATCTGCGCTCGTTCGGACACCGCTCGCGCACGGCGCAGATGGGCTACACCGCCGAGGATTACCGCGGCAAGCCCGTGATCGCGATCGTCAACACCTGGAGCGACATCAACCCCTGCCACTCGCACTTCAAGCAGCGGGTGGAGGAGGTGAAGCGCGGCATCTGGCAGGCGGGCGGCTTCCCGGTCGAGATCCCGGCGATGACGCTCTCCGAGCCGTTCCAGAAACCGACGACGATGCTCTATCGCAATCTCCTCGCGATGGAGACCGAGGAGATCCTGCGCTCGTATCCCGCCGACGGCTGCGTCCTCATGGGCGGCTGCGACAAGACGGTGCCCGCCCTGCTCATGGGCGCGATCTCGATGGACCTCCCGACGATCTTCGTCCCCGCCGGTCCGATGCTGCGCGGCGACTGGAACGGCGTGGTGCTTGGCAGCGGCTCCGATACCTGGAAGTACTGGGCGGAGCTCCGCTGCGGCAACATCACCCAGGCGGAATGGACCGGCATCGAGAACGGCA
>DATFOL010000656.1:0-7419 GCA_035265545.1 Gemmatimonadaceae bacterium
CAGCGCCTGGGTGTAGGGCATGATCGGCTGGCTGTACATCCGCTCGACGGAGGCCATCTCCACGATGTGACCCAGGTACATCACCGCCACGCGATCGGCGATGTGCTCGACGATGGACAGATCGTGCGCGATGAACAGGTACGCGAGCCCTCGATCGCGCTGGAGGTCCTGCAGCAGGTTCACCACCTGTGCCTGGACGCTCACGTCGAGCGCGCTCACGGGCTCGTCGCACACGATGAAGGTCGGCTCGACCGACAGCGCGCGCGCGATCCCGACGCGCTGCCGCTGACCACCGGAGAACTCGTGCGGGTAGCGGGAGGCGTACTCCGGCCGAAGTCCGACCTCCTCGAGCAGCTGGCGCACCCGGGCATCGGCCGCGCTGCCCTCGGCGAGACGGTGGATCGTGAGCCCCTCGCGCACGATCGCACCGATCGACATGCGCGGGTTGAGCGAGGAGAACGGATCCTGGAAGACGATCTGTATCCGGCGCCGCAGCTTCCGGAGCTCGGTGGCGTCGAGCGCGAGCACGTCCATCCCGTCGAAGCTCACTGCGCCCGAGGTGGGCTCGATCAGGCGGAGGATGGCGCGGCCCGTCGTGGACTTGCCGCACCCCGACTCGCCGACGAGTGCGAGCGTCTCCCCCGGCGCGACGTCGAACGAGACGCCGTCCACGGCGCGGACCTGTCCGGTGGTGCGGCCGAAGACGCCGCGCTTGATCGGGAAGTGCTTGGTGAGATCGCGAACCGCGAGGAGTGGCTGCGCCGCATCGCGCGCCGGGGAGGGCGCCGTCATGCCGCCGAGGCGCCCCGCTGCGCGGCGAGGGGCGGATGCGGGTGCTGGCGACGCTCGGGCTCGTCGGCGAGGTGACAGCGCGACGTGTGACCGCCACCGATCTGGTAGAGGGGCGGATGTTCGGCCTCGCAGCGCTCCCACGAGTACGGGCAGCGGTCGCGGAAGCGGCAGCCGTCCGGCCAGTTGGTCGGTGGCGGCACCGTGCCCGGAATGGTGGCGAGTCGGTCCTGCCCACCGCCGACGCGCGGCATCGCACCGAGCAGGCCTTCGGTGTACGGATGGTGGGCGCGCGCGAAGAGATCCGTCGTCGACGCCTCCTCGACGATCTCGCCCGCGTACATGACGATCACGCGCGAGCAGTTCTCCGCCACCACGCCCAGGTCGTGGGTGATGAGGAGGACCGACGTCCCGAGCCGCCTGGTGAGGTCGGCGAGGAGCTCGAGGATCTGCGCCTGGATGGTGACGTCGAGCGCGGTGGTGGGCTCGTCGGCGATGACGAGCGCCGGGTTCATGACCAGCGCCATCGCGATGACGACGCGCTGGCGCATGCCGCCGGAGAGCTGATGCGGATACTCGCCGGCGCGCTGCTCGGGCGCGGGGATGCCGACGAGCTTGAGCATCTCGATCGCCTTGGCCAGCGAATCGCGCTTCGACATCCCGGCGTGGATGCGGGCGACCTCCCCGATCTGGTCGCCGATCGTGAACACCGGATTCAAGGCGGTCATCGGCTCCTGGAACACCATCGCGATCCGGTTGCCGCGCACCTGCTGCATCGACCGCTCGTCGAGCGTGAGCAGATCGCGGCCCTCGAAGCGCATCGCGCTGCCTGGCTCGATGCGGCCCGGCGGGCGCACGAGTCGAAGGATCGAGAGAGCGGTGACACTCTTGCCGCACCCCGACTCCCCGACGACGCCGACGGTCTCTCCCACACCGACGTCGAAGGAAACACCGTCCACCGCGCGCGCGACGCCGTTGTCCGTGTAGAAGTACGTGCGAAGGTTCTCGAGCTCGAGCAGCGGCGTCGTCATGCCTCTGAGGCGAAGGTCGCGTCCGAAATGTCGCGGGGAAGCTGCCGGGGGTCGAACGCATCCCGCAAGGCATCGGCGAGCGCGTTGCAGGCGAAGACGGTCACGAGGATCGCGAGCCCGGGGAAGAGGGTGAGCCACCAGAGCTCCGCCACGCGCTCGGCGCCGTCCTCGATGATCGTTCCCCAGCTCGCCGCGGGTGGCCGGATCCCGATGCCGAGATAGGACATCGCCGCCTCGAGCAGAATCACGTTGGCGACGCTGAGTGCCGCGGCGACGAGCGCGGGAGCGAGCACGTTCGGTAGCACATGACGGACCAGCAGCCTCGGCACGGACGTACCGAGCGCGCGCGCCGCGAGCACGAACTCTCGTTCGCGCAGCGCGATCGTCTCGACGCGCACCAGTCGGCTCACGGCGAACCAGCCCGTGCCCGCCATGAGGAGCGTCATCGGGACGATGCCCAGCCGACCCCAGAGCGAGGCCACCATAATCAGGACGAGGAGCCGGGGTATGGAGATCGCTGCGTCGACGACTCGCATGAGCACGGCATCCAGTGCGCCACCGACGTAGCCCGCGACGATGCCGACGGTGATTCCGAACGACATCGCCAACAGCACCGCGGTGAGTCCCACGGCGAGCGAGACCCTGCTGCCGTAGAGAAGTCGCGAGAGTACGTCGCGGCTGTACGGATCGGTGCCGAACGGATGGAGCGCCGACGGCGGCTGACTGTGGAGACGCTCGATGTCCAGTTGCGCCGTCGGATCGTACGGTGCGAGCACCGGTGCGAAGATCGCCGCGAGCGCGACGAGCAGCAGCACCACCAGGGCGATCCGCGTGCGCGAGTCCCGCCACAGCGCGCGCAGCAGTGGGTGTGAGCCAAGCGTCGCTGGCGATGCGAACGATCGCACGTCAGCGCACGCGGATGCGCGGATCCGCTGCCGCGCTGGCGACGTCGGCGAGCAATGCGCCCAGGGCGACGGTCACGCTCGTCACGAGAACCGTCGCCGTGATCAGGAAATAGTCGCGCGACGCGATCGCGTTCGCCGCGAGCAGCCCCATGCCGGGCCAGCTGAACACCTTCTCGATGATCAACGCGCCCGAAACGAGTCCGGGGAGGTAGAGTCCCGCCAGCGTGATCGAGGGCAGCAGCGCGTTTCGCAGCGCGTGACGGCGGACGGCGCGCCGGCGGCTCAGCCCCTTCGCGACGGCCGTACGCATCCAATCGCTCGGCAGCACTTCCATCAGGGCGCTGCGCTGGTGCCGCGAGATGGCCGCCGTGGCGAGCAGCGTGAGGGTCGCGACTGGGAGGACGAGATGCATCAGTCGGTCGAGCAGCCGGTCGGACAGCGACATGTAGTCGTGCGCCACCGGATCGACGATGCCGCTCGCCGGGAAGATCGGTATGCGGTACGCGAAGACCAGCAACGCAACGAGCGCCAGCCAGAAATCGGGCACCGAGAACAACAGGAGCAGCACGCGTCCGAGCCAGCGATCGCGCGCACCGCCCGGTCGCTCGGACTGCAGCACCGCGGCCACGATGCCGAGCGCGAAGCTGAGCGTGAGGGCTATCGAGACGAGCAGCAGCGTCCGCGGCAGCGCATCGGCGATGACCTCGGCGACCGGGCGGCGGAAGGTGATCGACCAGCCGAGCTCACCGCGCATCGCGTTGCCGACCCAGCGCAGGTATTGCTCGCCCACCGGTCGGTCGAAACCGAACGACTCGCGCCACTGCTGGCGGACCGCCTCGTTGGTTCCCGCGCGATCGAGCGACATGGCGATCGGATCGCCCGGCGCGAGATGGACGAGGACGAAGGTGACCGTCGTGACGAGAAGGACGACGATCGCCGCCTGCAGCAGCCGCCCGGCGACATAGCGCCGCACGAGCTACGGCGTAGGACGAAGACCGATCCCGTCCCGCGCGTTGCGCTCCGCGGCCGGAATCCACCAATCGGCCATCCCCGCCCAGTACGCATCCGCGCGCATGGTCGTGGTGCGGATGCGCTTGTGGACGCCCGCGACGCCGGGCGGCTCGTACAGCCAGATTCCCGGGGCGTCCTCGATGATGATCTCGAACGCGCGCCGCGCGTACGACCGCGTGCGTGCTGGATCGAACGTCGCTGTCGCACTGTCGAGCAGCGCGTCGACGGCCGGGTTGCTGTACGAGGGGAAGTTCGAGCCGTCCTTGCCAAGTGCCGCCGTCGTCCAGCTCTGCTTGAACCCGGACGGGCCCGGATCGGTACCGTATAGCTCGACAATCGTGTCGAAGTCGCGATCAGCGTTCTTCGCGCCGAACCCGGCCATGTCCGTCTCGTCGATTCGCGCTGCCGCGCCGACCTGCTTGAACGCCGCCTGCAGCAGCACCGAGTACTGCTTGCGCGTCGCACTCGAAACTGGCGTGGTGATTCCGAACTCGAGCCGCTGTCCGTTCTTGACGCGCACACCGTCGGGTCCGACGAGCCAGCCGGCGGAGTCGAGGAGTGCTCGTGCCTTCGCCAGGTCGTAGGGAAGCTGCGGAAGCGTGGTGTCTGCGACTGTCACCGCGCGGGGGAACGGCCCATACAGCGGGATGCCGTAACTGCCGAACACGTTGCGCAGCATCGCACGCCGATCCACCGCCATCGAGAGCGCGCGGCGCACCGCGCGATCACCGAAGATCGGATGCGGCTGCCCCGGCTGCTTCCCGTCGATCAGGTTCAGCGCGAGGTACCCATAGCCGAGCGTCGGATACGGGACGGCGCGACGAGCGGTGTCGTTGGCCAGTTTCGTGAGATGCTCGGGGCGGAGCTGCTCGAAGAAATCGGCGTCGCCGGCGAGGAAGCGGGTGACCGCCGTGTTGAAGTCGGGCGTCGGCACGTAGACGATGCGGTCGAGCTTCGGTCGCCCACGATAGTTGGCGGTGTCGGCAAGGAGCTCGAGGCGCTTGCCGGACTCGAACCTGGCGAGCCGGAACCGGCCCGACCCGATCCCGCGCCGCCCCACCTCTGCCGTCTTCAACTGTGCCGGTGGCGTGTTGCCGAGGATGTGCTCCGGAACGATGGAGATCTGATAGACGAGGTCGTAGAACTGCTCGGGAGTGTGGTACTTGAAGTAGGCAACCGCGGTGAGCGAATCGCGCACGGCGACCGAATCGACGTTGGTGACCAGTGGGAGAGCGGGCGAGCCGAAGGCCGGATTCTTCACCAGGGCGACGCTGTAACGCACGTCGCTCGCGCGCACAGGTCGCCCGTCGTGCCAGCGCGCGCGCGGGTCGAGGTGAAACACGATGGAAAGTGAGTCGGGCGCCCATTCCCACCGCTCCGCGAGCTGCTTCTTGAAGCCCCTGTCACCGATCGTGTTCATGTCGTCGCCGATCTCGGCGAGGCGATCGAACAGCAGGTCGGTGATCTGCCTCTCGATGAGCAGGCTCTGCAGCGCGGGCAGCAGCGTGCCTGGCTCGCCCGGCTGCGCGATGACCATCGTGCCGCCCACGTCGTTCGGTCCCGCGGCGGTCTGCGGCTGCTGGACGTCGCGGCAGCCGGCGAGCACGAGACCGGCGAGCGCGATGCGGGTCCAGCGTGCGGCGGACGGCCGGAGCGGACGAGTCATTCGGGGCATCATGAGTGTGAGAGGAGGCGGGGCAACGATGGATCGGCAACTATGCATGGTCAAGCGACCAACGTCGATCAGCGAGACTCACCGCCGCCAGGTCCAGGCGTCGTCGCGATAGCGCGCCGCGATGCGTGCGGCGTCCAGCGCGAGCTCGTCGTCGGGCTCCAGAGGGCGAGCATCCGGATCGGCGAGCGCGCACACCGCGTCGAACAGCGCGTCGCCCACCTCGGCCATGACGGGTGCGCGCCCCAGTGCGTCACGCAGTGTGGCGGGCGCGGGCGTTGGAGGACCAGGGTCGCGCATCAGGTCGGCGATCGACGATTGGTCGTCGTCGACCAGGATGGAGCCGTGCTGCAGGAGCGCACCACGATCACGCCACTGCGCGGAACCGACGAGCTTCCGCCCGTTCAGCGTCAATTCCCCGGAGGCTGGCTCGGCGAAGCACGGCGCGGCTGTGGGAGCGGTGGCACGCGTCGCGGGACGTGCAGCGACGACGGGAACTCCGAGCGTGCCGAGCGCGCTGGTGAGAAGGGCGTTGATGCGCCCGTACTCGGCGAGCAGCGCCCCGGATTCTTCACAGGGGGCGGTGACGCTGTAGGTGATCTCGCGATGATGAAGCAGCGCTCGCCCACCCGTGGGGCGCCGAACCACCTCGACGCCGCGCTCGGCGAGCGCCGCGCCGCGGTATACCCCGATCGCGCGCTGGTTGCGGCCGAGCGAGAGCGTGGGCGCCGACCAGGTGTACACCCGCAGCACCGTCTCCCCGGTGCGGCGCGCGCGGTCCATCAGCGCCTCATCGAGCGCCATGTTCTCGGGGCCGCCCAGCGGCGGGGAGGTGAGCAGACGCCAGGGCAACGTTCAGCGGCTATGTTCGGCGGCTATAATGAAGGGACGCGCGGAACGTCGCGCCTCATCGAAAGATAGCTTGTGGGAAGCGCCCCACCTCTCGACGAATCAACACGGCGCCGCCGCGCCTGAGGGCTTGCATGACGACCACGACCAGAGGCAGCACCATTTCTCCCGCGGATAGCTTCGTGCCCCGCCATGTCGGCCCGAGCGAGGCGGAGGTGGCGGAGATGCTCGCCGTCATCGGCTACGCGTCGCTCGACGACCTCATCGACGCGACGATTCCCGAAGGGATTCGCTTCAGGCGCCCGCTCGCCATCCACACGAGCCGAAGCGAGCACGAGGCGCTCGCCGCCATGCGCGAGATCGCGAAAAAGAACCGGATCTTCCGGTCGTACGTCGGCTACGGCTATCACGACACTCTCACTCCACCGGTCATCCAGCGCAACATCCTGGAGAATCCGGGTTGGTACACCGCGTACACGCCGTACCAGGCCGAGATCTCGCAGGGACGGCTCGAGGCGCTCCTGAACTTCCAGACCCTGGTGATCGATCTCACCGGACTGGAGATCGCCAACGCCTCGCTGCTCGACGAGGCGACTGCGGCCGCCGAGGCGATGTTCCTCGCCTACCAGGCTCGTGGCAAGGAGGGGAAGTCGACCTTCTTCGTCGACGCGCGGTGCCACCCGCAGACGATCGACGTCGTCGAGACGCGTGCCCGCGCCCGCGGCTTGACCACGGTGGTCGGCGACGCCGAGAGCGAGGCCTTCGGAGCCGAGGTGTTCGGCATCCTGTTGCAGTATCCGACGACCGACGGTGCCGTGATGGACTACCGCGAGGCGGCCGAGCGCGCGCACGCTGCCGGTGCGCTGGTCGTCGCGGCAGCGGACCTGCTGGCGCTCACGCTGATCGCGCCACCTGGTGAATGGGGCGCGGACGTGTGCGTCGGCAACAGCCAGCGGTTCGGCGTGCCACTCGGCTATGGCGGTCCGCACGCGGCCTTCTTCGCCACGCGCGACGAGTTCAAGCGTACGTTACCCGGACGCATCATCGGCGTGAGTCGCGACGCGACGGGTCGTCCCGCGCTGCGCATGGCGCTCCAGACCCGTGAGCAGCACATCCGGCGTGAGAAGGCGACGTCGAACGTGTGCACGGCGCAGGTGCTGCT
>DATFOL010000657.1:0-19669 GCA_035265545.1 Gemmatimonadaceae bacterium
GCTTCGGTGGCTTCGACGAGCCTGCAGCGAGCGATAACAGTCCGGCGTGGACCAGCACACTCAGAAGAAAGCTTCGCGAAGCTCGCGAGTGGGATCGGGTGGCACCGACAAATGGCTGCTGCATGACATCGACTCCGGTCGGGATGTCGCAACGTCGTCATCGCAGTGTGTCGGCAGCCATGGTCCCATCGGCTAACGAGTGTCACGTGCAGCGCGCCACCCGTGTGCGCACGCGCCGGGCGATCAGCGCGCGCAGTGGAGCAAGCGCGAGTCGGTCGTCTTGATGACGCGCGCGCTTCACGCCCCTGACGGCATCCATCGGCGTCATGGTTCTACGGGCTCGAATTGTCGATCGTGAACGCGGCGGCGCGCGCGCGCCGCCACGTCGTCAGACACCGACCAGCGCCAGCCGCGTCTCGGGGATATGATCGCCCCATGGATCGTCCCGCTGCAGGTGGTGATGCAGGCCGACCAGCTCGAAGCGATAGCGATACGGACGATCGCCGGCAAACAGGATGAACCCACGAGCGCGCGTGAGCGTGGGTGGAAGTCGGGAGAGCCACCGTCGGAAGTCGTGCGTGGTGATCGGTTCTCTCGTCGACAGTGCCCACATCCGGAACGTCGGCTCTCGCTCGGCGCCGGCGAGCGTCGGTGCCGCGCCGCGACCGGGGCTCGGTTTGAACGAGGTATTCCACGTAGCCGTGATCGCGCGGTCCTCGCACACCGGCTCGTCGGGGCCGACGCCGAGCAGCAGCGGCGAAGGCACGCGGCCACGCGAAGTCTGGATCGTGGGGCCCGTGACTCGAAGCGCGGCCATCGCGCCAGTCACGATGTGCGGCCGCGAGTCGCGCAGCAGATCGAGCTTGTTGAGCACGAGGATCTCGGCGCAGTCGGTGTGGTTCCGCATTCGGGTCAGTGCGGCGGGCTCCAGCTCGCGGCCAAGCGTGTCGGCGTCGGCGACCACGATGGTGCCGTCGAGGCGGAAGCCTGGCGTGTAGGCGTACCCCGCCAGGCCGCGAAGCGACGCGTCGTGACGCGCCTCGAGCAGCACGCGCGTTCCCGGGTGCACGCGTCGTTGCAGCGCCGTGAGCGTGGTGGTGACGTCGCCGTGCGTCTCCCAGCACGTCGCGCCGTTCGCCAGCCTCAGATGGCCTGCCTCGCGCGCGACGATCGCGTCGTCATCGAGGTGCAGGGTCTCGAGGTCGGAGACCACGACGGCCAAGCCATCGCAGCTGCCGTGGAGCAATTGGTGGCGAAGAAGCGTCGACTTGCCGGCTCCCTGCTCGCCGCCGACGATGGTGAGTGGTCTGAGTCGCTCAGCAGGTGTCGTCATGATGCACATCCAGTGGCCGCAGGACATCGCGCTTGCGCGCGTCGCTGAACGGTAGGATGTGCTGTCGCTACGAGGTCGCTCTATTGGGCGAAGGACCCGCAACGGCTCGAAGCGTCAGTGCGCGTCGAGCGGAGCGGCGTTGGGAGGATGCTCGAGCACCTCGGCAAGCGCGGCGAAGCCGACGGGCTTGAGGAGATACACGTCGAACCCCGCACCGTATGCCCGTGCGGCATCATCAACGTCGCTGAGGCCCGTGAGGGCGACGAGTCGTGGGCGCAAGCCTTCGGCGGTCGCGCGAATGCGACGGGCGACCTCGTACCCGTTCATCCCCGGGAGGCCGATGTCGAGCAGGATGATGTCGGGGCAGTAGCCGCCCAGGCAGGAGAGCGCGGTCGCGCCGTCGTGCGTGATGCGGGCCTCGTGGCCCATCACCTGGATCAGGCGCGCGACCGCGACCGCCATCGGCACGTGATCGTCGACCACGAGCACGCGCTGCCGCTTGGACGCGTGGGGCGGCTCGTAGTGCAGCGGCGGATGGCCGGGTCGGTCGCCCATCACTGCGCTCGCGCTGGGGCGGGCGTGCGTCGGCCGGAAGCCTGGCGGCTAGAAGAATCGCTCGGCGGCATCGGCGGCCTCGCGATACACCCGTCTGGCGGAAAGGCGCGATCCCGATCCGAGCTCGACGCAGAGCGTGGCGGCGGCGGCGAGTGCGGATGACATGAATCCCAGAGCGCGCGGCCGCGGCCTTGCGTGATGATCGGCGTCGAAGATCGGCCCGTGTGGCGCGGACGCGAGCACCCGGTCGACGAGGCGGACGAGACCGGCCACCGACGTCACGCCGAGCTTCGACATGACGCGTGCGCGGTGCACCTTCACCGTCTTCTCCGTGGTGCCGATGAGCGCCGCGATCTGCTTGTTGAGCCGCCCTGAGGCGACCAGAGCGCAGATCTCCGCCTCGCGTGGCGTGAGCAGGTCCAGACGTCGCCACACGCTCGCGATGTCGTCACGCTCGGCGCGGAGCGTCCGCGAGCGCTCCATCGCTGCTTCGATGGTCGCCAGCAGCACCGATTCGTCCACCGGCTTTTCGAGGAGGTCGAGCGCGCCGTCCTTCATGGCGCGTACCGCGGTGCGGACGTCGACGCATCCCGTGACGAAGACGGTGGGCACCTCGTACCCCTCCGAGCGCTCCTCCTCGTACATGCTGATCCCGTCGAGCTCGGGCATGTTGATGTCCGCCACCACACAGGCAGCATCCAGCTGGTCACGCTCGGCGAGATAGTCGCGTGCGCGGGTATATGTCCGAACGCGATACCCGTTGCAGCTGAGCGAACGGGCGAGCGCGCGGCACGTTCCTTCGTCGTCGTCGACGACTACGATCGTCGACTGGGCCATGGCAGCCATGAGAGGCCTTCCCTATCGAGTGAATATTCCTGTCAGAATCGCGCGACGGCGCGTCGGCCGCCGATGAAATACGGCCGCGGCGGAGCCGAGGGCGTGCGAGAGCACGGGCACGTGACGCAACGACGGCGGTGACGCACATGAGAAGCTGCGAGCCGACGTGGCTTCGATCCCGAAAGCGTGAGCAGCTGAACAGAACCGGTACTCCCGGAGCGAGAAGGCGTGGCGGCACCGCCGGCCCGGAGGATGGCTGCGCCCGGGGGCCCGGAGGTACAGCGATACTAAGACTGACCGGCGGCCAGCGATAGAGCGCGGGCCGGGCGACGGGCGGCATTGGACTTTGGGCCAACATGCTCCCTGATTGCTCGGACCGTTGATTGCCCTGAACATCGGCTTCCTGGCGTAGAGAGGTTCACGCACGTATGGCACCGGTCGGTCTCAAGCATCCAGCGAGTGTCGTCACGATGAGGCAACGAAAGAACTGGCCGACCACCGCCGCGCTCGCCCGGCTCGTGGTCGCCGACGCCCGACTCGTCCACCCCGCCGCCGGAGTGAGATGCGGCCCCAATCGGCCTCCTCGGTGACTACAGCGGCGCGTCGAGTGTGGACGGAAGCTCGGCTCGCCGGCGCCAGTGGCCTATGAGACGTTGGGGGCACGTGCCGGCTCGAGTGGAGCTGTCGGGTCGAGCCGTCGTGCGCATTTCAGCTCCGTATTTCGATAAATGCGTCGACGGCGAAGTCGCGTGCAACTGATGCGTCGGTCGCCGTGCCTCGAAGCTCTTGACAGCGCATCCAGGATCGCTCATTTGGTGAATATCACAAATTCAACAATCTCACCGACACTGTGCTGCTGACGATGAGCGCGACGTGGCCAGGCTCCGTCGTCCTTCCTCAGGAAGCGGGTACATACGATTGGACGCCGCGACGGGCGGTCGCCGTCGTCGTCGGCACCGGCATCGCGTATTACCTCGGTGCCCAGGTCGGACTGGCGCTCACGATCAGGCCAGATACGGTCTCGGTGCTCTGGCCGCCGAACGCGACGCTCATCGCCGCGCTGCTGCTCACCCCCACCCGCTACTGGTGGATCATCATCGCGGCGGCCCTTCCGGCGCATGTTGCGGTGCAGCTCCAGGGGGGAGTGCCGATCCCCATGATGCTGTGCTGGTTCGTCAGCAACTGCTTCGAGGCGCTGCTCGGTGCGGCGATCATGCGGAGATTCAGTGGAGGGCGAGGCCGGATCGAGTCCATGCGCGCGTTGTGGGTGTTCGTGGTGGGCGTGAGCCTGTTCGCGACGTTCGCGTCGTCCTTCCTCGACGCGGGGTTCGTCGTACTGAACGGTTGGGGGGAGAGCTCGTACTGGCACGTCTGGCGAACGCGGTTCTTCGCCAATGTCCTGGCGACTCAGGTGATCGTGCCCGCGATCCTCTCTCTGGACTCACGCGACTGGAGCGCCGGTTTGAACATGACGGTGCGCCGGAGCGCAGAGGCAGCGATGCTCGTCGCGCTCACGCTCGCCGTCTGTGTCGCGGCCTTCGTCCTGATGCCGCCCTGGCACGTGGGACCGTCGCTGCTCTATGCGCCGCTGCCCGTTCTGCTGTGGGCCGCGGTGCGGTTCCGCTCGCGCGGCGTGAACGTCGCGCTTCTGGTGGTCACCTGCCTCGCCATTCGCGGCGCCGTGCTCGGTGGCGGTCCATTCAGTGGGCTGGAGCCTGAGCAGGCCGCGCGCTCCATCCAGATCTTTCTCGTGCTCGTCGCCATTCCCCTCCAGATGCTCGCGATGCTGATCGAGGAGCGCGAGAGCGCCGTGACGCAGTCGCGCGATCGTCAGCGGCTGCACGCACTCACACTGAAGGCGGCTCGCATCGGTGTCTGGGACGTCGACCTCGCGACGGGCAAGACCGTCGTCGACGAGCAGTTCGCCACGATGTTCGACCTCCCGCCCTGGGACCGCCGCTACCTGTCGAGCTGGATGATACGGATGCATCCGGCGGATCGCGCCGCGTTCAAGGCGAACCTGCAGAAGGCGCAGGAGTCGACGGCGCCTCGCGACGAGTCGGACGACAGTCCGATCCCGGAAGCGGTGTGCAGGGTATTGTACCGCGACATCAGCTGGCGCTGGATCCTCACCCGGGGCATCGTCCTGCGACGCGCGGACGGTACCCCCTACCGCGCGACCGGCATCGGGATCGACGTCACCGAGCCTCACCAGAGTGGCGTGGCGATTCGAGAGAACGAGGAGCGGATGGAGCTGGCGGCGGCCACCGCGGACCTCGGCTTCTGGAGCCTCGACGTCGTGAGCGGCGACCTCTGGATGAGCGCGCACTGCGCCGCGATGCTCGGGATCGAGGGCTACCAGGAGAGGGTGGGGCGAATCGCGGAGTTGCTGCTCGGACGCGATCCGACTCAGGAGGAGCCGCGTTTATTGGATACGCCCGCACCGGCGTCCCCCATCCTCGTGAACGAGTTCAGCATTGTTCGCGCGAGTGGCGACGAGCGATGGATCGCCACCACCGCCCGACGCGTCCGGGGGGACGCGGGGCCGAGCAACCGCATCATCGGCGTCGTTCGCGACGTCACGGAACGCCGGCGACGCGATGAGGAGGTCGTGAAACGTGAACAGGCCCTGGCGCATCTCGCCCGAGTGGCCACGATGGGAGAGCTTTCGGGCACGATGGTGCACGAGCTCGGTCAGCCGATCGGCGCGGTGATGCTCAATGCGGAGTCGGCCAGAGTCCTGCTCGAACGTCACCGCGCGCAGCTCGCGGGCGATTCGGACGAGTACCGCCTGCTGTCTGCCATCATGGACGATGTCGTGCGCGACATCAAACGCGCGGACATTGTGATCAACCAGCTCAGGAGCTTCATGCGCCGCGAACAGATCGAGCGAGAGGTCGCAGGGCTGGCGGCCATCGTGGCGGAGGTGCTGGACCTCGTGCGCGCCGAGCTCACGAGGCACGACATCGTGGTGGAGTCCGACGTCGGCAGCGTGCCCATGCCGATTCTCGTCAACCGCACGCAGATGCATCAGGTGCTGATCAATCTCATCCTGAACGCGCGCGATGCGATGGCGGGGGTGCCGGTGGAATCGCGCCGGCTGCGCATCACGCTTCGGCACGACCCGGCGTCGAATTACGCGCACCTGATCATCGCGGATTCGGGTATGGGGATCGCCAACGAGCGGCTCAGCGAGGTCTTCGAACCGTTCGTCACGTCGAAGGCACAGGGTGTCGGGCTGGGCCTCGCGATCAGCCGGTCCATCATGGTGGAGCACGGCGGCGACCTGCGCGCGGAGACCGGTGACGGCGGCGCCGTGCTGCATCTCACCTTGCCGCTGGTTCCTGGTGCCGTGCGCGCGTCCGACGTTCGGCTCTCGGATGCGGTGAGCCGCGCTCCGGAGCGAGTGCGCGCTCCGGGGCGGTACGAGCCGAACGTGGATGCGGCTCCCTAGCGGAACCGGTTGCGATCAGGTCGGCCGGCGCACATCGGGGCTGCCCACGTAGCGCTGGACTGTCGTCAGAAGCTGGATCGGCGGGACGGGCTTGATCAGCACCTCGTCGAATCCCACCTGGAATGATCGCGTCACGTCCGGAACGCCGCCGAGCGCGGTCATCGCGATCAGCACCATGTGCCGGGTCGGCGGAGACCAGCGGAGTTGACGTGCGACGTGCCAGCCATCGAGCCCGGGGAGCACGATGTCGACGAGCACGGCGGACGGGAGACACTCCCGGGCAGCCTCGAGACCTTCGGGCCCGGTACATGCCTCGATGACGCCATAGCCGGCCGACTCGAGGAGAAGCCGTCCGATGGTGCGACTGTCCGCGTGATCGTCGATCACGAGCACGGTCGGTGGCGTCGTGGAGGCACTGTGGGGCACTGGACCCGCATGCTCCGCGTTCAGGCGAAATTTCGTCCAGGGCGGACGTGACGGCGGAAAGTCGAGGGCGATCTGTCGCGTGGGTAGCATATTCCGATTGCCGGGTCGAGGACGCTACAATTCGCTGCCGCGGCCGCCAAAGCTCCATGGGATCAAAGGCGTAGACCGGGCAGCGGCTCAGTGCTCCAGTGCGACGGAGGGCGGTTCCATCATCCGCAGCATGGGCATCGACGCACCCTCCGCGCGGGCGACGGCCGCGGCAGCATCGTCCACCTCGGGAGTATGTCGCCTGAGCCGGAAGGTGAACGTCGACCCGAGCCCCACCGTGCTCGATACTGTCAGGTCGCCGTGCATCGCCGCCGCGAACTCCCGGCTGATCGCCAGCCCGAGTCCCGAGCCGCCCGAGCTGTCGAGCAGTGGGGTGTCGAGCTGCACATAGGGCTCGAAGATCTCGCTGAGCTGGTCGGACGGAATGCCCGCTCCGGTGTCGGACACGTGCAGGAGCACGTCATCGTGCTTCACCTCGCAGGCGAGAAAGACGTCGCCGTCGCGATTCGTGAACTTCACCGCGTTGGTGGCGAGATTGACCAGCACCTGCTTCACCTTCGCGTCGTCGCCGTGCACCCACAGATCGGCCGCGCACTCGTCCACCTTCAGCCGCACGCCGCGGGCGTGCGCGAGCGGGGCGACGATCGCCTCGGTGACGCGCAACGCCTCCCGTACCGACACCGCGCCCAGCTCGTAGTTGAGATGCCCCGTCTCGAGCCGTGAAAAGGTGATCAGATCGTCCACCACGTGCACGAGGATCTGCTCCCCATCCAGCATGCGGTCGAGCAGATACGCCTGCGACGACGTCAGTGGCTCCGGTGCCGCCATGCGGAGCAGCTCGATGTAGCCGGCGATCGATTGCAGCGGCGTCCGCAGCTCGTGGCTCATGTGTGCGATCAGCTGCACCTTGGCGCGGCCGCTCGCTTCCGCCGCCGCGCGTTGCGATTCAGCGGCCTGTCGCCGGCGCCCCTGCGTGAGCGCCGACACCACGAGCGCGGCGGTGAGCTCGACCAGGTGCGCCTGCCGCGGCTTGGCGGTGCGACGCTGCCGGAACATGAGGCCGAGCGCACCGATCGTCTGTCCATCGTCACCAAAGAGCGGCAGTACCTCGATCGCCTTGAAGCCGAGCCGCTTCGCGAGTGCGGGCAGGGCGGAAGGATCGGCCGACGCGTTGCGGATCACGACACGCCGGCGCTCCGTGAGCGCGAGCCCGAACGGTCCGATGCCCGCCTTGTGCGAGCCGATCGCATCACACTCCTCGTCGGACAATCCGAAGCCGAGCGCGGGAAGCAGCGCATCGGCCGTCTCGTCGCGCAGCATGAGCACGCCCATGTCCGCACGGGTCAGAGTCAACGCAAGCTCCAGCGCCGGCCGCAGCTCGAGCGTCGGGATGGGCCAGCGTTCGCTGATGGGGTCTTGCATGGCTTGCTGACCTCGAAGGGGTTCAGCCAAGACTAGGACGCGCGAGAGATTGCACGCATTGACCAAAGGTCCACGGCGTGACACGTGAGGCATCGCGTTCACGGGGACATAAGACCGTCGCACCGCCGTGCGCGTTATGAGGCCTTGGTCTACTACTCGGAGGGGCATGTCCACGCGAACGTGGCGGGCCGTTCGCGCAGAGACGCTCGACTACCGTGGTCAGGAGGCACTCATGGGCAACGTACTATCCGCACCATTGACGGCCGCACCTGGGCCCGCACCCGGACCCGGGATGCGATGGGTGCCGGGCGGCACCTACCGCATGGGATCCGACGCGCACTATCCCGAGGAGGCACCGGCGCACGACGTGACCGTGGATGGCTTCTGGATCGACAGCCGTCCCGTGACCAACGCCCGCTTCGCCCAGTTCGTCCACGATACGGAGCACACCACGCTCGCCGAGATCGCTCCCGATCCGTCGCAGTATCCCGGCGCGCTGCCCGAGATGCTGCATCCCGGATCGATGGTCTTCCGGAAGCCGGCGAAGCCAGTGGATCTCCGCGACATCCGGAACTGGTGGTCGTTCACGCTCGGCGCCGACTGGCGCCATCCCGGTGGGCCCGTCACATCGATCGAAGGTCTGGAGCACCATCCGGTGGTGCACGTCGCGCACGCCGACGCGGAGGCATTCGCGAAGTGGTCGGGCAAGCAGTTGCCCACCGAAGCCGAGTGGGAGCGGGCCGCGCGTGGAGGACGCGAAGGAGCCGCGTACGCGTGGGGCGACGAGGTCGCGCCGAGTGGCCGCCCGATGGCCAACTTCTGGCAAGGGCAGTTCCCCCATGAGAACACCCTCGAGGATGGCTGGGAGGGCACGTCGCCGGTCGGCGCGTTTCCGCCGAACGGGTTCGGGATCTATGACATGATCGGCAACGTGTGGGAGTGGACCGACGACTGGTATGCACCGCGGCACAAGCACGACAAGACGAAGAGCTGTTGCGTGCCGCAGAATCCGCGCGGCTGCGCTCGAGACGAGAGCTACGATCTCCGTCAGCCGGACGTCAGGATCCCGCGCAAGGTGCTCAAGGGTGGCTCGCACCTCTGCTCGGCGAACTACTGTCATCGCTACCGCCCGGCCGCCCGATTCCCCGAGCCGATCGACACCTCCACGTCACACGTGGGCTTCCGCTGCGTCATCCGGCCGGTCTGATGGCGCCCGTGCTCTGATGCGCGGCCGTTCGAGCTGGTGGCACCGCCGCCGCCAAACGTCTCCGCTCCTCGTTGATCTCGCGAGTGAGGAAGAAGTTCAGCGCCGTGCGGATGGCGGCGATCGCGGCGAGCTGGCCGAGCGCGGTCCACGACGGCGCGATGGCCGTGCCGAGCACGTCGGACGCCAGTTGGAACTCCAGCGCGAGCGCGAGATATCGTGAGAGCTGATAGCGGGCCTCGGTGACGCTGACGTGCTGGCGGGCCACGAGCTGCGGCACCAGCGTCACCAGTGTGAGTATGCTGCCCACCACGATGGAGATCGCACCGAGACACTCGAGCACGTCCTGAACCACATCGTAGAAGTGAAGCAGTGGAGCAGCGGCTGCGATCACGGTGTGACCTCTACAGGCGTGGCAGCGTGAACCGGCTCAACGACATGTACGCTACGGTCGCGATCGTCCCCACGAACAGCGAGAAGAGGATCACCGCTCCGGCGACGTGGTCATTCGGGAAGGCGATCGTGCCGATCGCGATCGCCAGGGCGGGATGGCGCTCGGTGGTGGCGATCACGAGCGCGGTACGATCCCTTCGGGCCGGGCCGCCACACGCGTGCCCGACTCCGAGCCCCACGAGGGCCATCAGCACGACGGCGAAGAACGTGTCGTGCTCGACGACCTGCGGGAGCGCCGGCCACGCGTTCAGGAGCAACGCCGCGAGCGCGATGCCAAGGATGCCGGTGGAGGCGATCGCGATCGGCTTCACGACGCGGTTCGCGGTGGTCAGCGCCAGTCGCCTGACGCTGGCGCCCGCGAGCAGCGGGAGAAGCACACTCGTGGCCAGGAGCCCGGCGACCATTCCCGGGCCGACGTGCGGTGGCGAGAAGACGGTGGCCAGCAGCGAGACGGATATCGGGACCAGCGCCACGGCCAGCACCCCTGAAACGACGCACAGGCTCCGGGAGAATGCCGTGTCGCCTCCCAGCTTCATGGTCCGAGTCGGGAGAAACGATGGCAGTGGTGAGATGGCAAGGGCGACGAGCGCCACCCCCACCGGCTGGCGCAGCTCGAAGACGAGCGCAGCCCAGAGCGCGAACAGTGGTGTGATCACGCTCGTGGACAGCAGCGACCGGAAGAGCAGGGCGCGGTGGCGCGGCAGGTACCGGGCGTCCTGGGGACTGGCGCGCAACCCGACGCAGAGCAAGCTCATCGCCAAGCTCACGTTTGCGGCGGCGAGGATGGCGGTTGCGAGTCGCATGACGTCCGAGCTTATGGACGGCACGAACCGACGCGCATTGGACGAAGGCACTACCTCGAGCGATGTCTCGCTGCTGCACGGAGTTGCGGTGGCCGTCGTCGCCGTTCTCGCGCAGAGTGTTTACTCCGGCGCGCGACCTCGGCGCCACTGCCGCCGACCGCTGGCCGTTACGAGCATGACAGGCGGGCCCGCGAGCGCGGTTATCATGCCTCCAACGGTTGGCCTTAGGTACCATGGTTCAATCACGTCCCGCCTAGAGATTCTCCGCGAACCGCACTCGGGTCTGTCACGGAGGGAGGCCAGGTGTATCAGCTGAGTGAACGCCAGACGTCCGACGCGACGATCCCGCCGGACCGCTGGGTCAGTGTCGTCGATGACGACCCATCGGTTCGCAGCTCGCTCGCACGAGTCCTCCGCCTTCAAGGCATCTGCGTGGAGACGTTCGCGTCGGGCGAAGAGTTCCTCGAACGCTTCGGCCGCGGCGCGCCGCCCCATTGCATCGTGCTCGACGTCCATCTCGGCGGACTGAGCGGGTTCGAGGTGCAGGATTGTCTCCGGTCGATAGCCACGCCACCTCCGATCATCTTCATCACCGCGCACGACGACATCCCGTCGTCCCGGCTCTGTTCTGCCGCTGGCCCGTGCGGCTATTTGCGAAAGCCCTTCGATGTGAACGTGCTGATCACGCGCATCCGCCATCTGCTGTGCCGGACGATCGGCGATGAGGCGGAGGTCGATGGCACGCGTCGCTCGGCGTCATGAGACTCGGCATCGCTCCATCGGAGCGATGATTTCCAGCGCGTCTCCCGCACGCGCGAGGTCAGCTCGTGCCGCGCAGCACGCCACGCCGACGACGAGTGAGCGCGCTCGAGCAGAGAGCAAGGATATTCCTCGTGCGTGGCGGGTGCCCCCTTCCGTGATGCCCCAGGGCGTATAGCCGCAAGCCGGTTTGCGCCTCCGCCGTCGCGGCCACATCCTGCTCGCCCCGCACCAGGAAGCGCACCGCCACCATTCCCTGCGCACAGCGCATGGCGAGCCGGGGCAGGTCATGGGGCGCCGCGACGTGAGCGTCCGGGCCCATGATGACGTAATCGTTGCCCTTCGGACCCGCGATGCCGGCGACGTCGATCGTGGTGTCGTCGAACCAGTCGTCGATCGTGACGATGTACGAGCGCGCCGAGGTGAGACGCGGGATGTGCAGTACCAGCGGCTCGCGCGCCACATCGAGCAACGCGTACGCATCGAGGGTGACACGCCCCGCCGTGACCGAGCGGTCCGTATTTCGTTCGCGCCAGAAGAATCTGTGCAGTTGGTTCGTTTGCATCATGTTCCCTCGGCGGTGCGTCCGTCTCTCCGGAAGTGAACGCTCCTCGATCGTGAGGGAACGTGGACGCGTGAGGGGATCGCTTGCGAGTGGACCAAGGCTGTAGTCACGCTGTCAGCGACACTCCACGCTGCACCCTAGGTCCAATCGAGATCACTCCGGCGCGCAACGAAGATCGACGACGCAGTACCATGATGTGCCGCGTGAGCGATGGAGTCGGTCATGACTGCTGCCAGGTTGCTGTCGCTCGCCTTGGAGGCGAGTCTGTTCCTGATCGTGCTCGGGACAGGAATGTCGGGGCGACGAGGCGACGGAACGATGTTGTTCCGGAAACCGGCGCTTCTGCTGCGGTCGATTCTGTCGATGCAGGTGCTTGCGCCAGCGATCGTCGTGGTACTCGCGTGGCGGCTCTCGCTTCAGCCCGTCGTCAAGATTGCCTTGGTGATGCTGGCCCTGTCGCCGGTACCACCATTTCTCCCGAAGCGAGAGCGCGAGGCGGGAGGTCAGCGGCCATATGTGACCTCACTCCTCGCCATCTCGGCCGCTCTGTCGGTGTTCACGATCCCGGCCAGCCTCGCGTTGCTCGACAGCATCGTCGGCCTCAGGCTGGCGATACCCGCGATGGAGATCGCACGTCAGGCGCAATTCACCGTCGTCATCCCGCTCGCCCTGGGCGTGCTGCTGCAGCGATTGGCGCCGACCGTCGGCGCTCGGTGGGGACAGTTCGTCGCGCGATCCGGCACGGCGCTGCTCCTGGTGGCCGTCGTGCCGCAGCTCGCCGGCGCGGCACCCGCGTTCCGACTCCTCGCTGGTGACGGCACCCTCCTCGTCATCGCGACGTCCACGGTGCTCGCGCTGCTCATCGGACATCTGCTGGGCCCGCCCGTGCACGATGATCGATCCGTGCTCGCTCTCTGCACTGCCTTCCGGCACCCCGGGATCGCGATCGCCCTGGCGCAGGCGAACTTCGCGTCGGAGCAGCTCGCGGTGCCGGCGGTGTTCATGTCTCTGATCGTCGTCGGCCTCCTGGTCCTGTCGTACGCGGCGCTGAACAGACGACGCCTCCCGGTGAGCGGCGCGAATCCCGCTTCGCTGAGTCAGCGCGGTGCGCGTCAGTCTCCGTGAGGCGTGACCCATGGTCCAATGGGCGATGCCATCCCAGCGAGCCATCCTCCCGCGCGCATGAAGCGTCCGAGCAGCCATGAGGGCGCACGACGAGGCATCGGGAGCGAGGGCAGGGAATGACGAGTCGTTGGCGATGGGCGCTCTCGCGCTGGTCGGCGCCAGTGGCGGCCGGCACGTTTCTCGTGGGTGCCATCGGCTCTGCCTGGTGGAGTGCCCCGGCCGGAATCGCGCTCCCCGCAGCCAGGTTCAGCGCACGATGGATGGGGGCGACTACCATCCTCGTGTACGACGGAAAATCCGGCATTCTGGTGGATCCCTACTTCTCGCGACTCTCGCGCGAGAGCGTGCAGGACGAGCTCATTTCGCCGGACACGACTCGCGTCAACACAGCGCTGGAGAGGGCGGGGGTCTCCACACTGGCGGTCGTGATGGCTACGCGCTCGAACTTCGACCATGCGATGGATGTTCCGATCGTGGCGGCACGCATGAACGCCGACGTCGCCGGATCGAGATCCACGCGGAACATCGCCAGAGGGCTCGAATTTCCAGAAGAGCGGATTCGCACCTTCGAGGACGGCGCCTTTCTGGCGTACGGCAGCTTCAAGCTCACGGCGATCGAGTCGCCGAGAGCGCCACCGGCCTCGGACCCGTACGCTGGCGAGATCGCCGTGCCGCTGACGCCGCCGCTGCATGCATCGGCATATCGCACCGGTGCCAACTACGCGCTTCTGGTGGAACGCGCCGGCCGACGTGTTCTGATCGTCAGTCAGCCCGGCTTCGAGCCGGGGAAGCTCATCGGCGTCGACGCGGACATCGTGTTTTTGAGCGTTGCCGGTCTGGTTGCCAGAGGAGAGCACTTCGCCTCGGACTACTGGCGGGAGACCGTGCTGACCACTGGCGCGAAGCTCGTCATCCTCACGAGCTGGGACGACTCCGCTCGACCGCTCGACCAATCGACGCGCCCGTCGTCACCGCATGACTTCGAGACGGCGGTCCAGTGGATCAAGGAGCTGGGTGCCATCGACGGAGTCGACGTGCGCGTGCCTCATGCATTCGAGCACATCGACCTGCTTGCGCCGCTGCGATAGCCGTGCTGGCCGCCCACTCCGTGCGCGCGAGTTCCGTGCGTGCTAGCTCCGTGCGTGCTAGTTCCGCGCGGTGAACTCAGCGCGGAACTGCACCCACGCGGATTGCGGCTTCGACCCGGGTGCCGCCGAGCGTGCCGGCTCGAAACGGAACTTCGGCAGCGCCGATCGCACGGCAGCGGTGAACAGCTCGTGCCTCGATTGCATCACCTGCATGCTCGACGCGTCGACGCGGCCCTTGTCGTTCACGCGGAACTGCACGACGACTTCCCCGTGCACCCGCTGCGCGCGCAGCTCGTCGGGAAAGCGCAGCGTCGGAGCGGTGACGAGTACGGGAGGTATCACACCGCCGTCATCGTTCTTCGCCGTCGTCAGCAGACCGCCTGCCGTCGTCACCGGCTCCGGCTCGGCGTCACGCGCCGCCCTCGTCGCGCTCCCCATCAGCGAGTCGAGGCTCGGCATCGCCACCCTCGGAACGACCAGCCTGCGGAGGCTCGGCACGGCGACCGCGGCACTTGGCATGGCCGAAGGCATCTCGCTTGCCCGCGCCTGCTGGGTGGCCACCGCGATGGGGGCGGTGGAGGCGTCACTCGGTCTCGCCGCCTCGGGTGCCGAGGGGCCGATCGTGGCCTGCGACTTCACGGTCGCCGCTGGCGCGACGACGGCGGCGCGCGAATCGGCGCCGGTCGGGCTGGGACCGCGCTCGCTCTCGTTCCCGCCGGACGAGCTGAGGTCGAAGCCGGCGATCGCGAGCGCGATCACCGCCGCGCCGGCGGACGCGTGGCGGACCGCCCGCTTCATCGACGAGAACAGGGTCGAGATGTCGCGCGAGGACTCGCCGCTCGCCGGCGCATCGGCGATCCCGGGAACGGGGCTGATCGCGGACGCCGAAGGATGGGGGAGGGTGACGGCCTGCGCCGCAGGCGCCGTACGCGCGAGAGTGGCGCTCTGCGCGAGTGGGAACAGCTCCGCCGTGTCGGACTTCGGCGACGCCACCGCGGCCGAGGAATGAGCGGGCGTCGGCACCCGCTCGCTCGTCGGGCGCGTGGGTCGCGATGCGGCGGGAATGGGCTGATAGAGGAACTTCAGCTCGCCCGCGCGCTGCGGTAGGGGCTGTGTCGCGGTCGACGCAAAGAATCGGGGCCGGGCCGGCGTCGCGCGCCAGTCCGCTGTTGCGCGCTCGGGCGACGACGCAGGGGGTGACGGCGCGTCGGCCAGCATCGGCGGCGCGGAGGAAGCCGGTGCCACCTCGGTCGCCCGAGTCGGGGGCGCAGCCGGGCGGTCGGCCGGTCTCGCGACTGACTTCGACATCCGACGCTCGAGATCGGCGATGCGTGCACGCAGTCCACGCACCGTGGCGTGCTCGCTACCGAGTGCGCCCTCGCGCGTGCAGAGTGCACGTTGGAGCAGCGTGACCGCCTCCTCGACGTTGCCGCGAATCGCGCACGTCTCCGACAGCTGCTCGAGCGTGATCACGATGGCCATGTGATCCGGCGCGAGCACTTCCTCGCGGATGCGGAGCGCATGTCGATACAACACCTCCGCCGCGGCGGCTTCGCCCAGTCCGCGCTTCGCGACGGCGAGTCCCGCGAGCGCCGTTGCGACATCGGCGTGACGGTCGCCCTTGCCGCACGCGATGTGAAGCAGCCGTTTGAGAACCGGCTCCGCGCGCGAGTAGTCCGCCTGTCGGATGTGCAGCCGGCTCAACTCGTTCAGTGCCACTTTGAGCGACGGATGGTCGGCGCCCAGGTTCCGCTCGCCGATGGCGACCGCCTCGGTGAGGAGCCGCTCGGCTTCCGCGGGCCGCCCGAGCTCCTGCTCGATCGTGGCGAGGCGGACGAGTGCCGCCGCGTGCTCCCGATGGAGTGCCGGTGTGTCGCGCGTGGTCTCGATGGCGGCTTTCAAAACCTCGACGGCAGTCGACCGATCGCCTCGGCCCACTGCCACTCGAGCGGCTTCGATCTGCCGCGCGTATGTCTCGCTCGCGTCATTCATGTGTGACACCGTGAGGTGGTCCCGGCCGGCCGCCGCAGTCGAGCCTTGCAGTGGATCGCGCACTCTCGAGGCAAGGTTCTGTGGCTCGACTGCGCGGCTCGAGGATCGGCCCATACCGAGTGGGTGTTCGACAATCGACGTATCCGGGACGAATCGCCCCAGCGGAGGATACGCGTGAAGCGAGCACAGCAGGTGGGCGCCTGCTTGACCTGCGTAGCGGACGCCACCATCATGGGGACGGGCGTTCGGGGCGCCCGCGGGTCCGCGCGAAGGGCTGAGTCCTCCCGTCGAAAGCCTCTGGTGACGGCACATCGTCTCCGTGCTGGCCAGCTTGCGGACCGCCGGCCTTCAGCATGGAGGACGCATGCCGGCTCCCCGCCCCCTGCCAGACTCGCCCGACCTCGATCAGCTCAGGCGACAGGCGAAGGATCTTCTCCGCGCGGCGCGCGCCGCGGACCCCGCCGCGTTGGCGCGCTTCAGGGCGCTCCCGTCGCTGGCCCAGGCGAGCGACGACGAGGTCGCCCGGACATCGCTGGCGCTTCACGACGCCCAGTCGGTGATCGCGCGCGAGCATGGCTTCCCGTCGTGGAACGCGCTGCGCGATCGCGTCGAGGAGATGACGCTCGGCTTCGACGAAGCCGTGCGCGAGCTCGTGGAGGCCGCCACCGACGGACGAACGGCGCGCGCGGAGCGACTGCTCGCACTGTTCCCGCGCATCGCGAGCGCGAGCGTCCACACCGCGCTGGTGTTGGGCGACGCGACCGCTGTCGAGGCGCACCTGGCCCGTCGTCCCGCGCTCGCGACGGAGCCCGGCGGGCCGCGCGACTGGGAGCCCCTCCACTATGTCTGTCATGCCTCGCTCGGCTGGGCCTCCGCCGCGCGTGCGGATGGTCTGGTGGCGATCGCACGGCGTCTACTGGAGCTCGGGGCCGACCCGAACACCCGCTTTCCCTGGCTGCACCACGGAGTGCGACGGCCCGTGCTGTGGGGAGCGACCCGCACCACCCGACTGCCGGCCCTGGCGGAGCTGCTGCTGACGTGGGGCGCCGACCCGAACGACGGTGTCACGCTGCCGCTCGCGGCGAGCGCCGGTGACGTGGCCGTGCTCGAGCTGCTGCTTGCGCACGGCGCGGACGTGAACCAACCGTGGGCCACGGACGGTGCGCAGGCGCTCTACGCGATCCTGCACTGGTCGTTGACGCCCGTCGGAGTCCACTGGCTGCTGGAGCATGGCGCCGATCCCGATCCGGTCTTCGCCGCCAACGGCGAGACGCCACTGCATGTCGCCGCGGGACGATGGGACGTGGACATGGTGGAGCGGCTCGTGGCGAAAGGCGCTGACGCCTCCCGCCGGCGTGCGGACGGCCGAACACCGTTCGCGGTCGCGGAGCTGAACGGGAACCAGGCGGTCGGCGACTGGCTGCGCGAGCGCGGCGCCGCGGACGAGCTCGAGCCAGTGGATCGGCTCGTCGCGGCGTGCGGACGCGGAGATCGCGCGACGGTGGAATCGATGCTCGCCGCCCGACGGATGCTGCGCGACGAGATCACCACCGAGCATTACGTGACGCTGCACCGCGCCGCGGAGCAGGGAGACGTTTCCGCGCTCACCCTGCTGCTCGACTGCGGCTTCGATCCGAGTCGTGGCGACGAGGAGATCGGCAAGACCGCGCTCCACAGCGCCGCGATGGCTGGGCGGCCGGACGCCGTGCGGCTCCTGCTTACCCGCGGCGCGTCACCGGATGTCCGCGATCGCGAGTTCAATGGACAGCCGCTCGTCTGGGCGGCCGAAGGATCGAGGTCGCACCTCGAGCGCGCGCACGACTATGCCGAGGTGGGACGGCTGCTGTTGAACGCGGGGTCGCCCGTCGCGTGGGAGCCCGGCGACGAGCCCGCCGAAGGCGTCCTCGAGATCCTCACCGAGTGGCAGCGCGATGCGAAGGCGCTCGCCCTATGACGCCTTCCAACTCGGGCCAGGCGCAGAACGCGAGGAAGCCTCTGCGCTCCGTCCTGGCCATCGGAATTCTCTTCCTCGCGCTCGGTGTCCTCGACGTGTATCGCGGCATCGCGCCGCTCGTCGGGCCTGTCCCCTCTCCGCATCTTGCGGCCGATGATCTGCAGGTGCTGGCGGTCGGCGTCGCGGCACTGGTCGGTGGCATCTACGTCGTCCGTGGCCGGAACTGGGCGCGGTGGCTGCTCGCGGGGTGGATGGCGCTGCACGTCGTGATAAGTGTGGGGCAGCCAGCCGCGCTGGGGGCTCATCTGGCGATCTTCGGATTCGTCGCGTACTTGCTCTTCCGCTCTCGATCCTCGGTGCATTTCGAGCCGACTCCGAGTGGATGAACCGAGGCACTAGCGACTTGCATTCGTCACGCGGCGAATCCAATCTGTGGAATCACCGAACCGTACCTCGCCTGTGAGGACACCATGCGTATCCGCACCGCGGTAATCGCCGTCGCGCTCCTTATTCCATCCGTCGCCACGGCGCAGCGGCGCGCGCCGGGAATCGGTGGGCGCGTTCCAGGCCTGCCGATGCCGGACGGCAGACAGCCCGAAGCCATCGCCCGCTCCCAGGCGTTCGTGCGGTCGCGGTACTCGGTGGAGGCGTACCCGCTCATCAGCCGCGTCGCGGCACCGGGCCTCGCGGCGGGAAGTCCGACGTCACGGTGGACGAGCTTCGGCAGCGGTACGCGCCTCGATTGGCGCCAGACGGATTACCTGTCGTGGACGATCGACCTCACGGCGTCCTATCTGGGCGGGCCGGCGGTCACCGAGACGGCGGAACTTGGCACGCGTATCCGCCCGAAGAACTGGAACGACCGCGTGCGTCCGTTCGCCGATCTGCGCGTCGGGTTCGAGCATGTCTCCCAATCGTTGAGCAATCAGGACCTCGGCTTCGGTCCCGCGTCGATCCGGTCGGGCGCCGTTAGGTACGGTCGCGGCTTTGGCGCGGTGGCCGGCGCCGGAGTGGAGTACTTCCTCACCAACACCGTGGGAGTGACGACCGCGGTGTCGGCGATGCGCAGCAACATGACGGCGTACAACTTCACCGGCGTGTCGGTGCCCACGACCGAGAGCAGCTACCGGATGACGACGTATCGCCTGGCCGTGGGTATCAGGTACAATCCGGTGCGTTACCTCAGGCTTGCGAGCACCACGACGCCGTAATCATTTCTTCTCCCGCAGTTTCGCCAGCGCAACCGTGACTGCCTCGTTCTTCGGATTGATTGCCAGGCTCCTCTCGTAGCTCAGAACCGCCAGCTTCGTCTCGCCAGCGGTGGCGTAGGCGTCGCCGAGACGCTGATGGGCGACGGCGGAGCCCGGGAAAAGCTCCACGTTCAGCGTGAGCGCCTTGATCGCGTCGCGGTGGCGATTCGCTCCGAGCAGGTCGGATCCGACACCCTCGAGCCGAAGTTCGACCGCGCCCGGAAAGGTGCCGAACGTGCTCTCGACGAAGCTGCCCGCCGAGAGGATCCTCCACTTGCCGTTCTGCTTCACCAGCGTGCGCTGCTGTCGAGCGATGAGCGGCACGCTATCGCCGGGAGTCGTGGTGCGTTCGTCGTACTCCGCCCACGCGAGCCCTCCATCGATTCGCACTACATAGTTGG
>DATFOL010000658.1:0-3191 GCA_035265545.1 Gemmatimonadaceae bacterium
GCTCGTGTCCTTCGTGCTGCCGCGCCGCTCGATCGGCGCCGTTGCGTTCGCGATCGCCGCGCTGCCCGCGCTCGCCGCCGCGCAGTCCGCGGCCGATCACATCGCCATGGGCGACCGTGATCATACGGCGATGAATGCGCCGAGTGCGCTGCACCATTATCAGGAGGCCATTAGGATCGAGCCGAAGTCGTACGAGGCACTGTGGAAGGCAGCGCGCGAGGCGGTCGACGTCGGCGAGTACAGCGCGCAAGCCACGCGCGACTCCGTCTATCCGCTGGCGGAACAATACGCGCGGCGCGCCGTCGAGGCGAACCCGAACGACGCCGAGGGGCATTTCCACTTCGCGCGTGCACTCGGCAGGAAGGCGCTCTCCCTCGGCAAGCGTGACCGGGTGAAGTTCGCGGGCGAGGTTCGGAGCCAGGCGCTCGAGAGCCTGAAGCACGACCCGAAGCACCCTGGCGCGCTGCACGTGATGGGGATGTGGAACTACAACGTCATGCAATTGAGTGGCATGGCGCGGTTCATGGCGAAGAACTTCCTTGGCGGCAAGGTCTTCGATTCGGCGAGCTGGGACGAGGCCCAGCGCTACATGGAGCAGTCGGTGGCGGTCGATCCCGGCCGCATCGTGCACCACCTCGATCTCGCGCGCGTGTACGCGGCGCGCAAGAACCCGGCGAAGGCACGCGAGCATTACGAGCACACGATCCGCGGGACGCGCACCGAGTACAACGACGCGCACTATCAGCAGGAGGCCGAGGCCGAGCTGAAGTCGCTGCGATAGCGTCGCGCGCGTCGACGACGTGCGGGCCGGCCACTCCCACGAGTGGCCGGCCCGTTTCCATCACGGCTAGTCGGCGACCCCTTCGGCTTCCAGCTCTCGCTGAAGCGCCTTGCGCGCCGCCTGTCTCGCCCGACGCCGGCGCAGGGCCCGGGTCGCCGACTGGAGCTCGTTCCGGAGGTCGTCCCACGCGTCCTGACTCCGGCGCCCGGTAGCGCGGGTCATCCGCCGCGCGCGCGACCGCAGTACGGCGCGCGTCTCCTCCCCGGTCTGCGGCGCGGCGAGCAGCGCCGCCCCGGCACCGAGGGTGAGGCCGAGGGCCAGTCCGGCCCCGAAGAGAGCGATCCGGTGCCAATCGGTCTCGTGACCATTCTCATCGACGTCGGACGAGTAGGTCGGCGCGCGCCGCGCGCCAGGGCCGTCCGACGGGCCGATCGACCGTCCGGCGGGCGCCGGCGAGGACGGCTCCTGGCGACCTGTCGAGCCACGTGTGCGTGAGGCGGGTCCGGCGTAAGACATGAGGAGTACGGTGGAGGTCGGTGATGGTTTGGAAATTGCGTCCAACTGATGCCGTTGGTGACGTACGTTACTACGCTACTTCAGTCGGCAGCGCGCCCCCGGTACTGAAGGGCAGTTCGTCGTGCCGGGCGCCACGGAGCGCCGCCACTCTCCCGCGGTCTCCTGGACGCGATCAGCCACGTGCAAGCGGTGAGGCCATGCATGGCTACTAATGGAAAGACCGTCCTGCTCGTCGAGGACAACGAGGACAACCGCATCGTCTATTCCACGATCCTGCGGCACTTCGGCTACGAAGTGTCGGAGGCGTTGAACGGTGAGGAAGGGATCGCCAAGGCGCGCAGCGAGCGCCCTGACCTGATCCTGATGGATATTTCCATCCCCATCATCGATGGGTGGGAGGCCACGCAGGTCCTGAAGCACGATCCGGTCACGCGCGACATCCCGATCATCGCGCTCACCGCCCACGCCCTCGCCTCGGACCGTGAGAAGGCGATGGAGGTGGGCTGTGACGGCTATCTCGCGAAGCCCTGTGAGCCGCGCGCCGTTGTCGCGGAAGTTCAGCGCTTCCTCGGAAAGGACGCCGCACAGAATGCCGGCTGAGGGTCCCAATGGCGAGATTCCCGCTCCCTCCCTGGGAGCGGACGATCAGCCCGAGAGCGGCGCGCGAATCCTCGTCGTGGACGATCACGAGGACAACATCGAGGTCCTGCGCATCCGGCTCGAGAGCTGGGGGTACAGGACCGACGCGGTGAAGGACGGCGCCGCAGCACTGCGCCACGTGGAAAGCACGCCGCCCGACCTGATCCTGCTGGACGTGATGATGCCGGAGGTGAGCGGCATCGAGGTGGCGCAACGCGTCAAGGCGAACAAGTCGCTGCCCTTCATCCCGATCATCATGCAGACCGCGCTCGACTCCACCGAGGCCAAGGTGGAGGGCCTCGAGGCGGGTGCCGACGACTACATCACCAAGCCGATCGACTTCGCCGAGCTCAAGGCCCGGCTGCGCTCGATGCTGCGCATCAAGCGTCTCCAGGAGGCGCTCGAGGAGCGGGAGCGCGAGCTGCTCGAAGTAAACGAGCGGCTGCGGCACATGTCGCAGACCGATGGCCTCACGGGCCTGGACAACCGCCGCCACCTCAACGACCGGCTCGAGGAGATGTTCCTGCACGCACAGCGGCTCGCCGAGCCGTTCTCCTGCGTTATGTGCGACCTGGATCACTTCAAGAGCGTCAACGACACCTACGGACATCAGGCGGGCGACGAGGTGTTGAAGCAGCTCTCGACCATCCTCAAGGAGGAGGCCCGAGAGATCGACCGCGTGGGGCGGTACGGCGGAGAGGAGTTCATGCTGCTGCTTCCCGGCACGGTACTGGACGCGGCGGTGACGTTCGCCGAAAGGGTGCGCAAACGCATCGAGCGCCATACATTCTCCTTCCCCGGCGGCTCGCTGTCCCGCACGGCGAGCTTCGGCGTCTCCGGCTGGCCGCACCCCAAGATCAAGGCGTGCGACTCGCTGGTCCGAGCGGCCGACGATGCGCTGTACGTCGCGAAGGAGATGGGACGGAACCGCGTCATCCGCTTCGACGGGCCCGACTTCAACGCGCACCTAGCCACCAGGGATGGAGCCGACGCACGCACGCCCGCCGCAGCTCGAGAATCCGTCCCCGAGCACGGAGCCGCCGTCTCCGGCTGACGAGCTGGCACGGCTGCACGCGCGACTCGCCGTCGTCGAGCGCGAGCGCGATCATCTCGTCGCGATCGTCGACATCCTGCAGGAAGTCTCCTCGTCGCTGCACTTCATCGACGTCCTGCAGACGATCGCGCGCAAGCTCGGCGAGTCGTTCGGCCTCGATCGCTGCTCGATCTTCCTCTCCGGCGACAAGGACGAGGTGCG